>CAZBHM010000001.1:0-56709 GCA_964491975.1 uncultured Lachnospiraceae bacterium
GGTCTATATTCCGTCAGGTAATTTTACACTTAAGGCAGGGGATGTGCTTTCATTTGTGTCAACAAGAGCCATGGCCAAGATATTTTTTGAAAAAATCGGTTTTAAGACTAATCAGGTTAAGGATGCCATGATTATAGGCGGCGGAAAGACAGCTTATTATCTTGCGGCTCAGCTTTTACATATGGGTATAGATGTAAAGATTATTGAGAATGACCGGAAAAGATGTGAGGAGCTTAGTGACCTTTTGCCAAAGGCAGTCATAATAAATGGTGACGGTACTGACGAGGAGCTTCTTAGGGAAGAAAATATTGAATATACGGAAGCATTCATACCTCTTACAGGAATTGATGAAGAAAATATTCTGCTTACACTTTATGCCAAAAAAGTATCAGGTGCAAAGGTTATTACGAAAATTAACAGAATTACATTTAAGGATGTCATCGCAAGCCTTAATCTTGGAAGTGTGGTATATCCTAAGTATATTACATCTGAGGCTATTATTGCATATGTGCGTGCAAAAAAGGATTCCATGAATAAAAGTAACATAGAAACGCTTTACCATATGTTTGACCACCGTGTTGAGGCTATTGAGTTTGGGGTAAATCAGAAAAGTGAGGTTACCAATACTCCGATTATGGAGCTTTCGCTTAAGAAAAATCTTTTGATTTCATTTATTAACAGGAATGGTAAGATTATTATTCCAAGCGGACATGACAGCATACTTGTCGGTGATACGGTCATGATTGTAACCACCCATACAGGCTTTGACGATATAACTGATATACTGGCTAAATAGTGGAGGATTAGATTAATGAACAGTTCAATTATCCGTTACATTCTGGGGCAGGTTTTAAAGGTTGAGGCGGTTTTGTTTCTTGTGCCATGTATTACGGCAATATTTTATAATGAGCCGGAAGGCTTTATGTATCTGGCGGTTGCGGCAGGTGAAATGCTGTGCGGCATTCTTATGACATTAAAAAAGCCTGTAAATAATGTGTTTTATCTGAAAGAAGGCTGTGTTACGACCTCACTTTGCTGGATACTTATAAGTATTTTCGGGGCACTGCCCTTTGTGCTTACGGGAGAGATTCCGACATTTACGGATGCTTTGTTTGAAACAATATCAGGTTTTACTACTACCGGTGCAAGTATTCTTGGGGATGTTGAAGCATTATCGCATACATCGATTTTATGGAGAAGTTTTACACACTGGGTAGGCGGAATGGGCGTGCTGGTATTCATGCTTGCAATTATTCCGCTTAGTGGCGGCTCTAACATGAATCTTATGAGGGCAGAAAGCCCGGGACCGTCGGTAGGCAAGCTTGTGCCCAAATTAAGACATACGGCAAGACTGTTATATTTTTTATATATTGCACTTACGATTTTACAGTTTGTACTTCTTTTAGCAGGGAAAATGCCTGTGTTTGAAGCCATTGCCACGAGCTTTGGCACGGCGGGAACAGGTGGTTTTGGTATAAAAAATGACAGTATGATGAGCTATTCACCTTACATTCAGTGGGTGGTAACAATATTTATGATATTGTTCGGAATTAACTTTAATGCATATTATTATCTTTTCTTAAGGGAATTTAAGAAGGCATTTACAGTTGAAGAGGTAAAATATTATCTTATAATAATCGGTGTTGCGATTCTTATTATATTTTTTAACATACTTGATATGTGTGAAGGAGCATTTGAGGCACTTACGCATGCTTCATTTCAGGTTGCGACCATTATAACGACTACCGGTTTTGCAACAACGGATTTTGATTTGTGGCCGGCTACATCTAAGCTTATTCTGGTGTTGCTTATGTTCATAGGCGCATGTGCAGGAAGTACGGGCGGTGGTATTAAGGTATCGAGGTTTGTGATAGCCGTTAAGACGGTATCAAAGGAGATGGTGTCTTATATTCATCCTAAGAGCATTAAAAAGATTAAGTTTGAGGGTAAGGTTGTGGAGCATGAGGTGGTGCGCTCAATAAGCGTATATTTTATAACATTTTTACTTATTTTTGCAGCATCGGTATTTGTTATATCATTTGAAAATAAAGACCTTGTCACAAGCTTTACGGCGGTTGCAGCAACTCTTAACAACATAGGCCCCGGACTTGCAGGGGTTGGCCCTACTAAGAATTTTGCTTCATTTACACATTTGTCAAAGTATGTGATGATGTTTGACATGCTTGCAGGCAGATTAGAACTCTTCCCGCTTCTTCTCCTTTTCCATCCGGGGATATGGAAGGACATGCATGCGCATAGAAGGTCGGAAAAGCGCATAAAAGGGAGAAAAAATATTTGTTGAAAACAGACCGTCAACTTTTTGCAGATGATTGCGACAGGTTGACGGTCACTTTTTATCACCAATTCTTCTCCTCTTTGGTACAGTCGTGCTTCTTTTTGCGCTCCTCCACCATCTGGACAAACCATTCGACCATACCCGGATCGGTATGAGAGAAGAAAGAGGACTGTTTTTTATCCAGTGCTCCAATAACCGACATATCCTCAGCGGTCAGTTCAAAATCAAAGATATTGAGGTTTTCTTTCATACGCTCGATATGTGTAGACTTCGGGATAACTACAACACCTCTCTGCAAATGCCAGCGCAGAATGACCTGACCAACCGTCTTTTTGTATTTATCGCCGATTGCTTTCAGCTCGGGCAGTTCAAACATACCGCCCCTGCCTTCGCCAAAAGGGGCCCACGCTTCAACCTGAATACCGTATTTGTCATGCCACTTTTTGCTGTCACACTGCTGATGATGTGGGTGTACCTCGATTTGATTGATCATAGGTTTGATACGGGAGAATGCGGCAATATCAATCATGCGGTCAGCATAAAAATTAGAAATACCAATAGCACGGAGTTTACCTTCATCGTACAAATCCTCTAATGCACGATATGCACCGTACACATCCCCAAAAGGCTGATGAAGTAAGCAGAGGTCAAGATAGTCTGTCTGCAATTTTCTCATCGACTCTAACACTGAAGCCTTTGCTTCCTCATAACCATAGTGTTCAATCCAGACCTTTGTAGTAAGGAAAATTTCTTCACGGTGAATACCGCTTTTAGCAATGGCATTGCCGACTTCTTCTTCATTAAAGTAGGACTGTGCGGTATCAATGGAGCGGTAGCCGACCTTCAGCGCATCCAGTACACAGCGTTCGCATTCGTCTTTTGTAACCTGATATACGCCGTAGCCGAGCATCGGCATTCTGACACCATTTGATAAAGTTACATATTCCATAATTATACCTCCTTGACTGTAAAAAAATAATAGTGTACAATGAGCTTAAGTTTATTATACGAGTTAAAGTTAGCTTTAAGTCAAGAACTTTTTATAAAAGTTCATAATTTCTTGCGTGGCTGAACTGTTACAATTTTTTGGAGGTACACAATGCTCTATACGGTTGGCGAAATGGCAAAACACTTAGGGGTAGCGCCCTCTACGCTCAGATACTATGATAAAGAAGGCTTGCTCCCGTTTGTTGAACGCTCCAGCGGCGGTATCCGAATGTTCAAGGATGCAGACTTTGAATGGTTACAGGTTATTGAGTGCCTGAAAAAGACAGGGATGAGCCTTACGGACATTAAGCATTTTATCGAAATGTCCATGCAGGGTGACGATACTATTGAGGAACGGCTTGCTCTTATCAGCAGACAAAAAGAGGCGGTAAAGGCTCAAATCAATGATTTAAACAAAACGCTTAAAGTGCTTGAGTTCAAGGAATGGTATTACAAAACGGCAAAGGAAGCAGGAACAACCACAGTTCCTCGCAATATGACTTTGGATGAGCTGCCGGAGGAATACCGGGAAGTTCGAAAAATGCTTCGGGGAGAATAACGAAAACAGCATTAGTGTGTACTATTAACTTTAAGGGGCAAAGTGCCGATATATAGGATATGCAGGGTTCCGGGTGGAACCAAGGTTAAAGATGGTATGGGCGAAGATGTTGTATTATCAAATGAGGAAGATGTTCTTGTGCTTACAGAGAAGTCAGCTAAACAATTGGTAAAAGACCGTAGGGCGCATAATGGAATGCTTCAGCTTAAGGCGGAAATGGCGGCTCAAAAGACACAGGAAGCGGCGAAGGCTGGCCTCTAAATGGAGTGAAAGGGAAGAAAATGCCTACAATGAAAAGATGAAAGAGCTGCGTGAAGAGTCAGATAAGGCGGCATTTGCTGTTGTGGAAGAGCCTGGGAAATTTTCAAACGCCCAGAAAGAACGTATAGTAGAAATCGATTCAAGTGGTGTTGATTTTTCGTCGATGAAAGTGATGAGTCTGGGTTCAGGCGTAATCAGCGCACATATTGATTTATCCGTATGAATTATTTAAACGGTGAATGATTCCGGTTATTAAAATAAAAGACAGTATACTTGTAATGCTCGCTTAAGGGTGTTTTAAAGTGTACTGTCTTTTTAAATTTGTGCGTTGAATTAATTAAAATCTGGCTGATTAAAGGCTTAAATACGCAAGATAATACATGTTTTGTGGAAGATGTGCAATTGAAAAACAAAAATAAGTATGATAAAATAAATGTAGATTCAGCAAAATGGAAGGAGGTAGTCCGTTGGAGGAAAGATTTAAGATTTCGCCGGATATTCTCAGGATACTTAAGAAGAAGGATATTCGGAAGGAAGATATAATATATGCGGCATATTCTGACATGGGGCTTAATCACAGCTTCGCGGATGGCTGTGTGTTATTTACGAAGGCTAAGGTTGTGGTTATAAGGACGGCTGCGAAGTCAGCCGGAGAAAGCAGCCGCTATATCAGCAGCTTTGGCGGATATGCAATGGAGACCGGCAGCTTTGATGAGGCTTCATGTGAGGTGACGGAGTTTAGGACAGATGATGTCACAAGCTTTAATGTTGTAAGACAGGTTAATGGCGGTATGCTTTTTGCCACGGTTAAGGAGACTGATACGCTGTTACTGGAGTTTTCTAATTCCAGAATGGAGGACATGGACAAGCTTGAACGTATCTATAGAAAGGTTAAGGACGGGAGAGAGCTTTGCGACGAGGATTTTGAAAAGCGTAACAAAAATGAATGTTGTCCAAAGTGTGGCACCATGTATCCCAATCCACAGCGTAAGATTTGCCCGAAGTGTACAGATAAGAAGGCACTGTTTTTCAGGGTGCTTAGTTATTTTAAGCCGTATATAGGGCAGATTGCGGTAATGTTTGTATGCTTTGTGTTTACTGCGATTCTTAATCTGGCATGGCCGTATCTTAATGGTATTATTCTGTATGACAAGGTACTTGGCAAGAATGAGGAATTTATTCAGCTGTTTGATTTTGCAGGTGGCGATTATGTAATTTTACTTGGGCTTGTCGTTGTTACAATGGTTTTATGTAAGCTTACCAATCAGATATTAAGTATTATTCAGGGTGTTGTGGTGGCTAAGATAGTGCCGGATGTTGTTAAGAATATTAAGGCAGAGATATTTAAGTCCATGGGCGATTTGTCAATAAGCTTTTATAATGACCGTGAAACAGGCGGACTCATGACGAGGGTTTTAAGCGATGCCAATGAGGTTACGGGCTTCTTTATTGATGTGCTTCCATATATTTTCGTACATGGTTTTACCATCATTTCAACTTGTGTCGTTATGTTTTCGCTCAATGTGGGACTTACGGTAGTATCACTTATGCTTCTTCCGGTGCTTGTATTTATAAGTGCAAAGCTTCTTCCAAGGCTGTGGAGTATATACGGAAGACGGCATCGTGCCGAAAGAAGTATGAATGGTCAGATTAATGATAATATCATGGGTGCGAGAGTTGTCAAGGCATTTGGACAGGAAGAAAAGGAAATCAGGCGTTTTGGCAATTATAACGGTCGTGTAAGGGATGCAGAGCTTTCAGTAGTGGCATTTGATAACCGCTTCTTTGCACTTTATACGATAGTACAGCAGATTGCAACATTTGCGGTATGGGGTGTAGGCGGTATACTTATCGTAAGTAAAACCAATATGGAGCTTGGTGTTCTTATTACTTTCATAGGCTATGTCGGGGAGCTTAAAGGACCACTTGAGTTTTTATCGGGAGCATTCAGAAGGTATACCTCAAGCATGAACAGCGCACAGCGTATTTTTGAGATTATTGATGCAGTGCCTGAGATTCAGGAGAGTGAGAATCCGGTAAGACCAGAGCGTATTAAGGGTGAGATTGAGCTTCGTAATGTAACTTTCAGCTATGATACTAATAAACCGGTACTTGAGAATATAAGCTTTCATGTTAAACCGGGCGAGATGCTTGGTATAGTAGGAAGGTCAGGAGCGGGCAAATCCACGCTTGTTAATCTTATTTCGCGTCTTTACGAGCCGCAGGAGGGCGAGATACTTATTGACGGAATTAATGTTAAGGAGCTTGGTTTTAAGGAGCTTAGACAAAGTGTGGCGATGGTCTCACAGGAAACGTACATATTTATGGGAACAGTTGCAGAAAATATTGCGTATTCAAGGCCGGATGCAAGTTTTGAAGAAATAGTTGCGGCTGCCGTAAGGGCAAGTGCGCATGACTTTATATGTAAGATGCCTGACGGCTATGACACTATGTTAGGTTCTTCAGGAAGGTCGCTTTCAGGCGGAGAGCGTCAGCGAATTTCGATTGCAAGAGCAATTCTTGCCAATCCGAGTATACTTATTCTTGACGAGGCGACTGCGGCAGTTGATACTGAAACAGAGCAGGCAATCCAGGCATCACTTGAGGAACTTATTAAGGGAAGAACAACACTTTCAATTGCTCACAGACTTTCCACACTCAATAATGCAGACCATCTGATTGTTATTGATGAGGGTAAGATTGCTGAGCATGGAACACACAGAGAACTTATTGAGAAAAAGGGCATTTTCCACAAACTCATGCAGCTTCAGATGAAAGCACTTGCAATGCGTGGAATTGAATAGGAGGGATTAATTATGACACCACCGATGGGACCGCCGCCGGGCGGAATGAGAGGTCCGGGAGGACCGGGCGGACACAGAAGAGGACCGATGGAGGATTTTGATGAGAGTAAGTTTTTAGAGCAGTCCAAGGATTTGCTGGAGCTTAGGTATATCACTGACCGGAACGCCGTGTTTAAGAGAACAGAGGGCGGTTTTGTGTCGCTTGACTATACTGACAAAGAGGGTAAGGTTAATCATTATGACAGAGTAGGGGTATATCGCACGTTCCCTATGTCTGACCCTGATATATTTATAAGCATCAGGGAGCCTGATGAGAAGGCAAGGGAGATTGGTGTGGTTAAGGACCTTAAGTCTGTAAGCAAAGAGACGGCAGAGATTCTTAATGAACAGCTTAATTTAAGATATTTTGTACCGCAGATTGAGAAAATTATTGATGTCAGGAATGAGTATGGTTATGCATATTTTGATGTTGTCACTGATTTTGGAAAATGCAGATTTGCGATACGTATGAGCGGCGGAGGAGTTGTACACCTTACGGATACGAGAATTATGATTACTGACATTGACGGTAACCGTTTTGAGATTAAGGATGTCTCAAAGCTTACGCCGGCAGAGCTTAAGAAAATCGACTTGTTCCTGTAAGGAGCTTAGATATCTTGCGAAAGGATATTAATGTATGAAACTAAAGTATAAATTACCTAAAGCCCGGCAGGATATGTTGGGAATTAGGAATGAAGCAGAGATTAGATATTGTGCGCCTTATGATTTGCAGTATGATAATAACAGAGCCGTAAAGGGATATGTGGACGGTGGATATGTTGTAGTAACAAACAGTCGCCTGTTTGTTACTAAGGCTGATGATATTGTTCATGACATCAGGCTTTGCGAATGTGAGAATATTAAGTGTGAGCCGCTTATTGACAACGGTATTCTTACTGTTACGATGAAAAATGGTAAGCAGTACTGTCTGGCAAGATTTTCAATGAAGCATGTGGCAAGATTTGCTTACATAGCAAAGGGCGCAGATTTGCTTTCAAAGGGCAAGGACCGAGAGATATTAAGCACCGAGCAGGAGATTTACTGCGAAAAGTGTGGGCGGGCACTTCCGGGGACAAGGAGATGTCCGCATTGCGAGGGCAGAGGTGATACATTTAATAAGTTTATGGAGCTTTGTGCACCATATAAATGGCGGCTCTTTGCAATATCACTTTTCATGATTTTCTCATCATTCTGCAGTCTGGTTACACCTGAGATTCAGCAGAGATTTATCGATGATTCACTAAGGGATGCAAGCGGTACTGCTATAGATGTGCTTAAGTTTGTATTTACGATGCTTTTTATATCGGTGGCACTTGTTGCTGTGAATGTTGCGAAGAACTGGTGGTGTGTAACTCTTGGTGCACGCATCAGTATGGATTTAAGAAGTAAGCTTTATGAAAAAGTACAGATTCTGTCGCTTTCCTTTATGAATAAGAGAAAGCCGGGAGAGCTTATTAACAGAATAACAAGAGATACGGCGCATATAAGAAACTTTATGGAGAGTGTGTTTGGAAATATTTTTTCCATGATATTTACCATGGTCGGTGCACTTATAGTGATGCTTTCGATGGATGTTATGCTTACGCTTGTATCCATGGCATTTATTCTGTTTGTAGTTATTATGAACCGTATATGGCGAAAAAAGATTCAGCGTATGTTCAGAATGCAGCGTTTTAAGGATGATAAGGTTCATTCGAGACTTCAGGATGTTATTTCAGGTATGAGGGTTGTGAAGTCCTTTGGTAAGGAAAGGGATGAGGCTGAAAGATTTACGGAGCTTACGGCTGAATTTGCAGAGGTTCAGAAGCATAATGAGACTTTCTTTGCAATGTTTTATCCGATGCTTATGTTTGTAATGGGACTTGGCCTTTATTTTGCAACTTATTACGGAGGCGTTTTTGTTATCGAAGGCAGCATGACTCCCGGTGAGCTTATGCAGTTTATAAGCTATACCGGAATACTTTATGGTCCGTTAAGATGGATGACGAATCTTCCAAAGAGTGTACTCCAGATGGTAACTTCGTTAGAGAGAGTGTATGATGTGCTTGACGAAATTCCGGAAATAAGTGATAATAATAAGTGTGTCGATAAAGAGATTGAAGGTAATATTGAAATTGAGGATGTTACCTTTGGCTATAAACCATATGAGCCGGTGCTCGAGAATATTTCACTCAGTGTAAAGAAGGGTGAGATGATAGGTCTCGTAGGTCCATCGGGTGCAGGTAAATCAACGCTCATTAATCTTATAATGAGACTTTATGATGTTGATGAGGGTTCGATTAAGATTGACGGTACGGATATAAGAGAGATTACGCAGAAGAGTCTGCATGACCAGATAGGAGTAGTTCTTCAGGAAACCTTCCTTTTTGCAGGAACAATTCTTAATAACATAAAATTTGCAAAAAGTGATGCAACCTTTGAAGAGGTTGTAAGAGCTGCCAAAGCGGCCAATGCACATGATTTCATAGTTAAGACACCTGATGGTTATAATACCTATGTTGGTGAACAGGGTTATAAGCTTTCGGGCGGTGAACGTCAGAGAATTGCCATAGCCAGAGCCATTCTTAATGACCCTAAGCTGCTTATTCTGGATGAGGCCACAAGTGCGCTTGATACTGAGAGTGAGTATATGATTCAGCAGGCACTTGAGAGACTTACCGAAGGAAGAACAACATTTGCTATTGCGCACAGGCTCTCAACACTTCGTAACGCATCAAGGCTTGTGGTAATTGACAGACACAGGATTGCAGAGGTTGGTACGCATAATGAGCTTATGGAGAAGAAGGGTATTTACTATGGACTTGTTACGGCACAGCTTAAGATGCAGGGAAGCATGCCTGTAGAAGACCCGATGGCACTGCTTGATGAATAAAGAAAACAGGGAGAGAGTCAGATGTTTATAATAGCAGGTTTAGGTAATCCCACCGACAGATATGCAGGTACAAGACATAATGTGGGATTCAGAGTAATTGACGAGCTGGCAAAAAGAAATAATATTCCTTTGAATAATAAAAAGTTCAATGCCGTTTGTGGCAGTGGTGTAATAGGCGGCAGCAAGGTGCTGCTGCTTAAGCCACAGACATATATGAACAACAGTGGTGAGAGTATAAGAGCTGCGGTTGACTTTTATAAGACGGATACAGATACAGAGTTGCTTATAATATACGATGACATTTCACTTGACGTAGGGCAGCTTCGTATAAGGGCAAAAGGCAGCGCAGGCGGTCATAACGGTATTAAGAGTATAATAGCACATATCGGTTCACAGGTGTTTGCACGCATTAAGGTGGGAGTAGGTGAGAAGCCGGCAGGCTTTGACCTTGCTGACTATGTGCTTTCGGTATTTCCTGAAAGTGAGAAAGAAGCAATACAGGAAGGAATTGAGAATGCGGCAAAGGCAGCTGAAATATTCTTAAATGAGGGTATAGAAACAGCCATGAACCAGTATAATAGAAAGAACAGTTAGACTGTGCCGTTTAACCATTAATAAAAATAAATAATCTTAGGAGGTGTGGCGTGAACTGCGTAACT
This sequence comes from uncultured Lachnospiraceae bacterium, assembly GCA_964491975.1. Taxonomy (GTDB): domain Bacteria; phylum Bacillota; class Clostridia; order Lachnospirales; family Lachnospiraceae; genus SIG300. The sequence continues at coordinate 10,478 of CAZBHM010000001.1, forward strand.
GCCCCTTTGAGGGAGCTTAATGAATTTGAAGAGATTAGTACATTTCTGGCGAGAAATACAGGTACCGTGTTCACAAGCGGCTGTATTGACTCGCAGAAGGTGCATTTTATAAAAGGCTTGGGAGAAAATTTTTCTTACAGGCTTATTTTGACGTATTCGGAAATAAAGGCTAAGGAAATTTACGAAGACTATAAGTTCTTTGATGATAATGTATACTATTATCCGGCGAAGGATTTAATTTTCTATAATGTAGATATTCACAGCAACCTTATTGTGAAAGAACGTATTGCTGCACTTAAGGCGGTTATTGAAAAAGGCAGTGCTACACTTATTCTGTCGGTAGATGGCTGTATGGATAAGCTTTTGCCGTTTGAAGATGTTAAGAAAAATATTATAACCATAACAGAAACAGATGTTGTTGATATTGATGAGTTAAAAAAGCTTCTTATAGCAACCGGATATGAGCGGATGGCGCAGGTAGAGGGGAGTGGTCAGTTTGCAATCCGTGGCGGTATTATTGACATTTATCCGCTTACGGAGGAAAATCCGGTAAGAATTGAGCTGTGGGATAATGATGTTGATTCAATAAGATATTTTGATATTGAGAGCCAGCGTTCGATTGACCGTATAGAGAAAGTTACGATATATCCGGCGAAGGAGATTATTTTAAGTAAAGAAACATTAAACGCCGGAATGGAAAAGATTAAGGCAGAGCTTAAGGTATGTGCGGCAAAGCTTAGTGCAGGCGGCAGAATAGAGGAGGCATACCGTCTTAAGAAGAGTGTATCTGAGGCACTCGAGGAAATGAATACACTCATAGATTCGGTGTCGCTTGACAGCTATATAGGATATTTTTGTGAAAATACAGTGTCACTGCTTGATTATTTTCCGCGTGAAAATACGGTTATTTTTGTGGATGAGCCGGCAAGAGTTGCAGAGAGGGCAGAGGTTGTGGAGCTTGAGTTTAGGGAGAGCATGGCTCACAGACTTGAGAATGGATATCTGCTTCCGGGACAGACTGCGCTTATTACCGATACCAAAAGTACATTTGCACATATTTCGTGCTATAAGAGTGTGCTTCTTGCGGCACTTGAGCAAAAACCAAAGTATTTTGACGTAAGTCATACCTTTTATCTTAGTGCGCAGAATGTAAGTCCTTATAACAGCAGCTTTGAGACGCTTGTAAAAGACCTTACCCAGTGGAAAAAGAGAGGCTATCGGGTGCTTTTGTTATCAGGCTCAAGGACAAGGGCAAGGCGGCTTGCTGATGATTTAAGAGGGTTTGAACTTCTGGCATATTACAGGGAAGACCTTGATACTGAAATAAAGCCCGGTGAAATTATGGTTACTTGTGGAAGTGTCCACCGGGGATTTGAATATCCGCTTATTAAATTCGTTGTCATCACTGAAACGGATATTTTTGGCGTGGAGAAAAAAAGTAAGAAACGGAAATTTACCGGTGACGGCAAGAAGATAGTAAGCTTTAATGATTTAAGCATCGGTGATTATGTTATACATGAAGGCCATGGACTTGGAATATACCGTGGAATTGAGCAGATTGTTGTAGACAGGGTTGCAAGGGATTATATTAAGATTGAGTATGGTGACGGCGGCAATTTGTATGTGCTTGCCACTAATCTTGATACCATACAAAAATATGGCGGTGCAGTAGCAGGCTCATCTGATGGCGAAGGCAAAAAGCCTAAGCTTAATAATCTCGGAGGACAGGAATGGCATAAGACCAAGGCTAAGGTTAAGGGAGCAGTTAAAGAGATTGCAAAGGAGCTTGTAGAGCTTTACGCACAAAGACAGGCAAAGGAAGGTTTTGTTTACGGTCCTGATACAGTATGGCAGAAGGAGTTTGAGGAAATGTTTCCTTATGAGGAAACGGCGGACCAGTTGAACGCGATAGATGCTGCCAAGAAGGATATGGAAAGTACAAAAATCATGGACAGACTTATCTGTGGTGATGTGGGCTATGGCAAGACAGAGGTTGCAATACGTGCAGCATTTAAGGCTGTTCAGGAAGGTAAGCAGGTGGTATATCTTGTACCAACCACGATACTTGCCCAACAGCATTATAACACCTTCTGCCAGCGTATGAAGGATTTTCCGGTAACCGTAGAGCAGCTTTCGAGATTCCGTACACTCAAGGAGCAGCAAAAGGCAATTGATGGTCTTAAGAAGGGTTTTGTGGACATTGTAATAGGCACACACAGAGTACTTTCAAAGGATGTTGTTTATAAGGACCTTGGACTTCTTATTATAGATGAGGAGCAGAGATTTGGCGTTACCCATAAGGAAAAGATTAAGCAGTTAAAATCTAATGTTGATGTGCTTACACTTACCGCGACACCGATTCCAAGAACACTTCATATGAGCCTTATAGGAATAAGGGACATGAGTGTGCTTGAGGAACCGCCCATGGACAGACTGCCGATTCAGACATTTGTGCTTGAGTATAATGAAGAGGTTATACGAGAGGCAATTAACAGGGAGCTTGCAAGAAATGGACAGGTGTACTATGTATATAACAGAGTTAATGGTATAGATGAGATTGCTGACAAGATAGCAAAGCTTGTACCGGAGGCTCAGGTTGGCTATGCGCATGGTCAGATGAGCGAACGCCAGCTTGAGAAAATTATGTTTGAATTTATAAATGGCGAGATAGACGTACTTGTTTCAACCACGATTATCGAGACAGGTCTTGATATTTCCAATGTTAACACCATGATAATACATGATGCGGATAAGCTAGGCCTTTCACAGCTTTATCAGTTAAGGGGCCGTGTAGGACGTTCTAACCGGACTTCATATGCATTTCTTATGTATAAGAGAGATAAGCTTCTTAAAGAGGTTGCTGAAAAACGTCTTCAGGCGATACGAGAGTTTACTGACCTTGGTTCAGGCTTTAAGATTGCCATGCGTGACCTTGAAATCAGAGGAGCAGGTAACATACTTGGAGCCCAGCAGCATGGGCACATGGAGGCAGTAGGTTATGATTTATACTGCAAGATGTTAAATGAGGCGGTTAAGACCCTTAAGGGTGAGATTGTACCTAAGGACTTTGAGACAACCGTTGAGATGAAGGTCAATGCATATATTCCGGAGGGATATATTAAAAATGAGACACTTAAGCTTGATACCTATAAGCGTATTGCGGGTGTTGAAACAGAGGAAGAATATAATGATATGCAGGATGAGCTTGTGGACAGATTCGGAGATATGCCGGAATCAGTATCTAACCTGCTTCTTATCTCATATATAAAATCACTTGCGCATAATGCGGACATTACTGAGATTAATGCCAACAGAGCAGAGATACGTTTTAAAATGTACGAAAAGGCTTGTGTTGACACGGTAAAAATTCCTGCACTTATAAGCTCATATGGCAGAAAACTAAAATTTGTAGGCGGAAGCATACCACAGTTTATATATACATTTGATAAGAAGGACAATGTAAATAATGCGAAACTTGTAGAGGTAACAAAGGAGCTTGTGGAGAAAATATCAGAGCTCCAGATAAAGGGAGAGTGACATTATGGACTTTAGTAAGGTAACTGAATTTCTTGAAACACAGAAAAATAAAAAGATTGCAGGCTGTTCCTGTATGATTTTTAAGGATGACGAAAAAGTGTATGAGCATTACACTGGTTATGCTGATATTGAAACAAAGAAGCCTGTTGATAAGGATACAATTTTCAGAATATATTCCATGACAAAGGTTATCGTCTGTACGGCGGCGTTGCAGCTTTATGAGAGGGGACTTTATAACCTTAATGACCCTCTTTCAATGTATATGCCGGAGTTCCTTAAGAGCCGTGTATTTGAAACTATGCCTAATGGGCTTGTAAGGGTTAAAGAGGCGGCAGGACAGATAACGGTTAAGGATTTATTTACGATGCGGGCAGGACTAACCTATGATGACCCGTCTACAAGAACCGGAAGAGCCATTATAGAAATGATGAAACGCATGGAGGAAAAATATCCATGCCGTACATATACAACAAGAGAGTTCGCAAGGGAGCTTTCGGGTATTCCGCTTGCGTTCGAGCCGGGAAGCCACTGGCATTATAGTATGTGCCATGATGTACTTGGTGCATTTATTGAGGTTATATCCGGCAAAACACTTGGAGAATATCTGAAGGAAAATATTTTTGAGCCGCTTGGCATGGAAGATACGGCTTTCCATTTTGGTGAGGATAAGCTTAAACGTCTTGCTACCATGTATACAGAAAAGGATGGCTGTCTTATGCCGTTTAATCATCCATGGGATAACTATGGTCTTAATTCTGTGTATGAAAGTGGTGGTGCAGGGCTGATGTCAACCCTGAGTGATTACATGAAATTTGCAAATACCCTTACAAGAGGCGGTACAAGTGCCAGGGGTGAAAAAATCATAGGGCGCAAGACAATTGACCTTATGAGAAGTAATCATTTAACGGATGCGCAGCTTAAGGATTTTGACTGGTTTACACAGTTAGGTTATGGCTATGGTCTTGGCGTGCGCACACTTATCGATAAGGCAGCAGGCGGAGTAAATACCTCTTATGGCGAATTTGGCTGGAGTGGAATGGCAGGTACATGGGTTGCAATTGACCCTGAGGAAAGACTTACGGCAGTTTATATGCAGCAGAGAATCCCAAATCTTGAGGATTATACGGTGGCAAGACTCAGAGCTGCAATTTATGGCTGCCTGTAAGATATGCAGTATAATTGTGAAAATAATATTTGAGCAACAAATAATTTTTTGAGAGGAAAATATCATGTGGTCTGCTATAGCTTATGCCTATAGCAGACCATTGTTTTTTGATATTTTACAGACTAAATCAGTTATGATATCATAACTTCATAAAAGAAAGCAGCAGAGTTTGGTTTAGCTGTTACATTTAAGGATATGATTTGGAAGGAGATACATATTATGAGTAAGAATAATTTAAGATTTGAAACATTACAGCTTCACGTGGGACAGGAAGAAGCAGATTTGGCAACAGGCGCAAGAGCAGTACCTATTTATCAGACGGCATCCTATGTTTTTAATGATTCAGCGCATGCAGCGGCGAGATTCGGACTTACTGATGCAGGTAACATTTACGGCAGACTGACCAATCCGACACAGGACATACTTGAAAAACGTATTGCGGCTTTGGAGGGCGGTGTGGCGGCACTTGCACTGGCATCGGGTGCGGCAGCCATTACATATACGATACAGGCACTGGCGCAGAATGGTGACCACATAGTTGCACAGAAAACAATATACGGCGGAACTTATAATCTGCTTGCGCATACGCTGCCGCAGAGCGGCATCAGTACAACTTTTGTGGATGCGCATAATCTTAATGAACTTGAAGAAGCCATTAAGGATAATACAAAAGCGGTTTATCTTGAAACACTTGGAAATCCCAACGCAGATATTCCTGATATTGAGAGGATAGCAGAGATTGCGCACAGACACGGACTGCCGCTTGTGATTGATAATACGTTTGGAACACCTTATCTTATAAGACCAATTGAGTATGGTGCGGATATAGTGGTACATTCGGCAACCAAGTTTATCGGCGGACATGGTACAACACTCGGTGGAATTATTGTGGATTCAGGCAGATTTGACTGGGAGGCAAGTGGAAAACATAATGCCATTGTAAAGCCTAATCCCGGCTATCATGGCGTATCATTTGTGAAGGCTGCGGGAAGTGCTGCGTTTGTAACCTATATAAGGGCAGTCCTTTTAAGAGATACGGGAGCAACGATTTCACCGTTTAATGCCTTTTTACTTTTGCAGGGTGTGGAAACGCTTTCCTTAAGGCTTGAACGACATGTGGAAAATACAAAGAAGGTTGTGGATTTTCTGGCATCGCATCCTAAGGTTTTGAAGGTTAACCATCCATCACTTAAAGACCATCCTGACCATGAGCTTTATGAAAAATATTTTCCGCAGGGTGGTGCAACCATCTTTACATTTGAAATAAAAGGTGGTATAAAAGAGGCACATAAGTTTATTGACAGTCTTAAGATTTTTTCACTGCTTGCTAACGTGGCAGATGTGAAAAGCCTGGTAATTCATCCGGCTACAACTACACATTCCCAGCTTGGCAGTGAGGAACTTTTAGCGCAGAATATCAAGCCTAACACGATAAGGTTATCAATAGGAACGGAGCATATTGATGATATTCTGGAGGATTTGGAGCAGGCGCTTGAGCAGGTTTAAACTAGCGGTTTGGTACGCAGTATGGGTTTATGAAGGTTCCTGCGTTGAACGGTAACGGTTTTAGCGTTAAAGAAGGTAGCAAAGGAGTGTAGCATGACATTAGCGCAGTTAAAATATGTAATTACAGTTGCAAAAGAAAAATCGATGAATGAAGCCGCCAAGACACTTTTTATATCACAGCCAAGCTTGTCTGCCGCAATAAAAGAAATAGAAGAGGAAATAGGAATTACCATTTTTAAGCGGAGCAACAAGGGAGTGCTTGTTACTTTGGAGGGTGAGGAATTTGTCGGTTATGCAAGACAGGTGGTAGAGCAGTATTCGTTACTTGAAACCAAATATATAGAAAAGGTAAATGTAAAAGAAAAGTTTGGTGTTTCAACGCAGCATTACACATTTGCGGTGAAGGCATTTGTGGAAATGGTAAAACAGTTTGGAATGGAAGAATATGAGTTTGCCATAAGGGAGACAAAGACATATGAAGTCATAGAGGATGTGAAGAATTTTAAAAGTGAGATAGGCATACTGTATCTTAATAATTTTAATTCTAAAATTCTTGGCAAAATTTTTCAGGATAACGGACTGGAATTTAATCCGATACTGGATTGTCATATTTACGTTTATATATGGAAGGGACATCCGCTGGCAGCCAAAGAAGAAATTTCACTTGAGGAACTGGAAGACTACCCATGCCTGGCCTTTGAACAGGGAAATAATAATTCTTTTTATTTTGCAGAGGAAGTATTAAGTACTTATCACTATAAGCAGTTAATAAGGGCTAATGACAGGGCAACACTTCTCAATCTCATGGTTGGACTTAATGGTTATACTTTGTGTTCCGGAATAATTTGTGAGGAGCTTAATGGTTCTGATTATTGTGCAGTCAAATTAAAGTCAGATGAGACAATGACAATTGGTTACCTTTCGCGCAAAGGTATGACAATAAGCATTCTGGGGCAGAAGTATATAGCAGAGCTTAAAAAATACAAGGATAAGGCTTTGGAATAAAAGAAGTGACAAAAGAAGTGCCTGTAAAATACAAAAAATGTATTGCTTAAAATAAAGCTTCAATATATAATATTCTTATCTTTAGTTATTTAAGAATTAGGAGGAATTTTATGTTAGTTAATACAAAGGCGAAAATAGGTGTATTTTCAATTGCGTTGGGCGCTTATTTACCACAGTTCCCATCACTTGTACCTGAATTTGAGTCACAGTATGAGGCATTTAAGAAAACACTGCCTGATACGGTTGAGATTATTGACGGTGGAATGGTTACGACAAAGGAGCAGTCACAGGCAGCAGGTGATTTATTCCGTGCGGCTGATGTTGACCTTGTAATAATGCAGCTTCTTACATATGCAACATCTTACAATATGCTTCCGGCAGTTAAGGATTTGGATGTGCCGGTAGTTCTTGTTAATCTTCAGAAGTTAAAGGCACTTGATTATGACCATACAGACATTGCTTCATGGCTTGGTGAGGGTTATGCCTGCGGCGCTGTAGGCGAAATGGTAGCCGACCTTGAGAGATATGGTAAGAGACATGCCGTAATTACAGGTGTTGTAGAGGGTGGTGACCCTGGTGTAGAGAAGGAAATTGCCCAGTGGTGTAAGGCTGCGCAGGTAAGAAGAAGATTCCGTGATACTAACATTGCACAGATTGGAAGACCATATCCGGGTATGATGGATCTTTATATTGATGAGTCTAATTTATATAGAAGAATGCACCTTTATACCAAGCAGTTTGACTGGGAGAAGATGTGGGCAATAGCTGATGACATAACAGATGAAGAGGCTATTCGCGTTAAGGCGCAGGATATTCTTGATACATTTGATATTGAAGGCGGCGGAAGCATTGAAGAAGTATGGGAGATGGCTAAGTACGTTGTAGCTTTTGAGAAATGGGTTAAGGATGAGAAGCTCGGCCTTATCGCATCTCATTATGACGGATTTGCAACAGGTAAGGCAGGTATCCTTGACAGTATGCTTATTCCGGCATTTTCAATGCTTATTAAGCAGGGTACGGCATGTGCGGTAGAAGGTGACATGAAGGTTGCCATGGCCATGAGTATTCTTAAGACTATTTCAGGAACCGGACAGCTTGCAGAGATGTATTCAATTGATTTTAATGATGATATTGCCATTATCGGGCACAGTGGTTCGGGCGATGCAGATATTTCAGATAAGAAGCCTACAATGAAGATTGTTAAGGTGTTCCACGGTAAGACAGGCGGTGGTTATCTCACACAGTTCTATCCATATACAGGTCCTGTTACATATCTTGCGATTACACAGGATGGAGACGGACACTTTAAATTCATCGTGGCAGAGGGTGTTAATGAGGAAGGAAAGATTCTTTCATTTGGTGATACCAACATGAGAACACGCTTTACATGCGGTGCAAGAGAATTTGTTAACCGTTGGAGTGAGTGTGGTCCTACACATCATTTTGCGGCAGCTACCGGAAGACATATTGATACAATTCTTAAGGTTGCAAAGATTTTCAATGTGCCGGTTGAGATTGTAACAAGATAACTAATAAAAGTCGTCAAAGACGGTACATACTCTATGTATGCCGATACTTTGGCGACTTTTTAAAATCGTATAACTATCTTATGAAGTTGGTTCTAACCTTTGGTTCAGCTTCAGGAAGATTAATTCCCGAGGCCTTGCCTGCTTCGATTGATTTAAGCAACCAGGCCATGTTACGTGCGAGTGTGCGCATGGTTGACATGCCTTCAAGATCCTGTCTGACTTCTTCAGGACGGTTGCCGTGAACCATATTCCAGTACTGCGCCGAAACAACGGGCATGTTGCTTATTGTAAAATACTTGTTAAGCTGGTCAAGCGTAGCAGATGAGCCTGCGCGGCGGCAGCTTACAACAGCTGCACCGGGCTTATATGCAAATGCAGCCTTGCCGGCATAAAATACTCTGTCAAGAAGTGCAGTGACAAGACCTGAAGCTGAGGCAAAGTGAACCGGTGAACCGATAATAAAGCCATCAGCCTGCCATGCTTTCTCAATAATCTCATTAACAGGACCATTATTGAGAGCACATCTGCCGCTTTTGGTCTTGGCGCATACACCACAGCCTATACAACCGCTTATGGGTTCAGCACCGATATGTATAATCTCAGTTTCAATCTGCTCCTTTTCTAAAGTGTCTGCAATCTCGCAAAGCGCAGTATAAGTACAGCCTTCCTTATGAGGGCTTCCGTTAATCAATAATACTTTCATATATAACCTTCTTTAAAGTGTATTTAAATAATTATTCAACGCTGCTTACAGAAGCATCCTCTGTGCTGCCGTTTTTGTAATCATCAAATTTCTTCATAACAGCATCGTAGGTCTGTGATGAAATTGAAGGAAGCTCCTTGCCCCATGATTTGGTAGCCTGATTATAGCCCTTCTTAAAAGCTTCAAGCATATCATCCATCTTGTCAGGGTCTCCGCCTGATAAAGCTTTTGCAAAATCAAATATACGTTCAGAAGTCTGCTCTACACCCCAGTAGCCATCTTCGGCAATATCTTTCTGTGCCTGGGCAATGGTAGCGGCATCAGCTTTAAATTCGCCATTGGCAAATTTGCGCCATATAGAATCAGCTATATCAGCAGTACCAATCTGCTTGGAAATAAGCTTCTCTACTAACTGGCGGAACTGTGCAGTCTTTTCATCAGCGTCAGCCTTCATTTTAGCAATAGTTGCGGTATCCTGTGTATAAGTTTTAGTATTGACCTTTTGGCCTGAAGCTTCGTATACGGCAGCAACATCACCTGAGGCGTTCTTATCATTCACTACGTTCTTTGCTGTATCCATTGCAGCGTAAGCTGCTTTATCTGATACAGAATTGCTCATAATTCCGTTTATGCTCATAATAAATCCTCCCTGATATAATTATTTTAAGTTTCTACGGTATTTATCGGCACAGAAGCTTAAAATATTTAGGGCAAAAAATAAATTTTCTTGATAATGTGGGAAGTTTTAGATATAATCTGCTTAGAGGGTTTTAGAAAGGAGCGTTTATGAGAACAATCAGGTTAAAAGCATATGCCAAGGTCAATCTTGGACTGGATGTCTTAAGAAAGCGTGAGGACGGTTATCATGAGGTTAAGATGGTAATGCAGTCAATTGACATATTTGACAGGATAGAGATGAAGAAAATAAGAAAGCCGGAGATTATTGTGAATACGAATCTTAAGTTCCTTCCAACTAATCAGGATAATCTGGTGTATAAGGCTGCCAGGCTTATGTTTGATGAATATAAGCTTCCGGATGGAATATTTATAAATCTTAAAAAGTACATACCGGTTGCGGCCGGCATGGCTGGAGGAAGTACGGATGCGGCTGCGGTTCTTTATGGTATTAACAGAATGTATGAGCTTAATCTGCCGATTTCAAGGCTTATGGAGCTTGGTGTAAAAATCGGTGCGGATGTGCCGTTCTGTCTTATGCGGGGAACGGTGCTTGCGGAGGGCATCGGTGAAAAGCTTACCAAGCTTTCGCCTGCGCCTTCTTGTCATGTGGTCATTGCAAAGCCGCCGTATGGTGTTTCTACGAAGTGGGTATACACAACACTTAAGGCGGATGAGATTAAGGAACATCCGGACATAGACAGACTGATAGCTGCCATTAACGAAAATAATCTAAGGAAAATGGCTTATCTTATGGGAAATGTTCTTGAAACAGTTACCGAGAAGGAGTACACGGGAATAGCTGATATTAAGAACATAATGATGGAAGAGGGAGCTCTTAATGCGCTTATGAGCGGCAGCGGTCCTACAGTTTTCGGTTTGTTTGAGGAGAAAGATAATGCAGAAAGGGCCATTAAGAAAATATATGATGCAGAGCTTGCAAGGCAGGTGTATCTTACAAAATTAAGGGGGGATTTGTGATGAAGAGGATATTATGTTTTGGAGACTCGAATACATGGGGACATGACCCTGAGAACGGAGCAAAGAGAGTTCCGGATGAGGCCAGATGGCCGATGGAGCTTGAGAGGCTTTTGGGAGAGAATTACAGGGTTATAGAGGAAGGGCTTTGCGGAAGATGGACTGGAAGCAAGGATGTAGCGGACAGTGACATGGAAGATTTACCATGGAACGGATATCAGTATTTTCTTGGATGTATGAGGTCTCATAAGCCGCTTGAGCTTGTAATCATAATGCTTGGAACCAATGATTTACAGAAAGTGAGGGCACTAAAGCCTTGCTATACCGGAATGATGCTTAAGCTTTATGTTAAGGCGGTAAAAGAAATATGTGAGCTTAGCGGTGACAGAATCCCGGAGATTCTTCTCATATCGCCTATAGCAATTGATAAAGCAATAGTTGAAAATGAAACATTTAACGAGATTTTCGGTGCAGAGTCGCTTCCGAAGTCAGAAAAGCTTACAGGAATTATTGAGAATACGGCAAAGGAATGTGGTGTACATTTCCTTAAGGGTGAAGATTTTGCAAAGGCTTCGAAGCTTGACGGTTTACATATGAATGCGGACAGCCATAAGCTTTTTGCCAAAGCAGTATATAAAAAAATAAAGGATATTTATAAGGAGGATGGGCATGAATAAAGAGCTTAGAACTTATTTGCTTAAGAAGATTGATATAACTAATGCGGGATTTGGATGCAGGATGTGGCTCGGTGATCTTGACGGAGACGGAAGAATGGAGTTTGTAATGGTACAGCCTGACACAGGCTTTGATGACAGATATTTTCCGCATTCAGTACAGTGTGCCACTGCATTTAATCTTGAAGGAGAAATACTCTGGCAGATAGGAGAGCCCGATATTAATGTCAAGGGAAGCGGTTCGGATATACCGGCGCAGATTTATGATATTGATAATGATGGCAATAATGAATTTATATGCGTAATGAAGGATGAACTTTGTATTTTTGACGGAAAGACAGGCATACTTAAACAAAAGCATGATATTCCTGATGAGAATGCCCATGACTGTATTATAATTGCAGACCTTGAGGGAAAGGGATATCCGCAGAATATTATTTTAAAGGACAGATATAAAAAAATCTGGGCACTTGATACTGATTATAAAGTGATGTGGACCTTTGAGGGTAATGTAGGACATTATCCGTGGCCTTATGACCTTAATGGTGACGGTGTGGATGAGCTTGTAGCAGGTTATACGGTTCTTAACGGTAAAGGTGAGACACTCTGGACGATTGATATGGCTGACCATGCAGACTGTATCTGGGTAGGTGACCTTGACCAGAATCCGGATACAGGTGTGGCAGTGCTTGTGGGCGGTCAGGATACCACGGCATACAGTTCTGATGGCAGGCTTATCTGGAGATATACGGATACGGTGGAATCACAGAATATAGCACTTGGCAATTTCAGACCGGACAATCCGGGTACGGAGATGGGCGGACTTGACCGTATCAGAAGAACAAGAGAGAATGGACTTGACGGTATGTTTCTTGTTAATTATAAGGGAGAGACACTTTATAAGGAAAACCGTACTGTTCCGGGCTGGAGCTCGATTGTAACCACCATTCATAATTTTGATGCTAAAGGCTCAGACCATCTGCTTGCATATAGAAGAGGCGGGCTTATGGCAGCCATTTATGACGGATACATGAATCCTGTTTTCAAATTTCCGTTTGACGGACATATTATGTGGACTGACCTTATGGGTGACGGACAGAGTCAGGCACTTATTTATTCGGATACAGAGGTTCATATTTATTCGGCAAGTGAAACCGACCTTACAAGACCGGCAGTGCCATATACACGACCACAGCCAAAGAGACTTTATAACTGGACCAGATACTGGGGCAGTGAGATGGATCCTAAGCAGTATGCGGTTAATTATATTACCGGTGATTTTACTAATACCGATGTATTTAAGTGGGCAGGCGGAGAGCTTAAAAATGGTGATGATAAGCTTACGCGTGCAGACTTTGTGGTGCTTCTTGTAAATGCTTTCAATCTTCGTGCATATGAGCGCAATAATTTTAATGACGTTAAAAGAACGGATTATTACTATGATGCGGCAGGTATTGCAAAAAAGCTTGGCATCGTGCCGGCAGATGACAGCAATATGTTAAGGCCGAAGGACATTATCACCTTTGCTGAAGCGGCAGATATGGTTAAAAAGCTTAGTACTGGTGTAAGTGGTGTCAGTGCAAGTGACGAGCAGATGACTAAAAAGGATGCAGCCAGACTGCTGCTTGCCATGAAGCAGTAATGAGTGTCCTATTTTATCAGCTCATTTAAAAATGTTAAAAATTTGAATCTGAATTTTACGTTTTTTCCGAAAATGGCATTATATTCAGTTTCATCAAGCAGAACTTTAAATTCATTTTTAGATACTTCGGGCACTACTCCGTAGGAGGCATCCACGAAGCAGAGCTGCGGATAAAGTACGCACCACCAGTTGGTGCCCTGCCCTTCGCCAAGTACGATGCGGTAAGCGGTATATTCACCGGCAGGAAGTGTAAGGTCACCATAGGTTTTTATGGGAAAATAGCAAGAGTTGCATATAGCGGCAGAGACTTTAAGGTCACTGCCGTTTTCTTTTAGGCTGGCAGCAGCAACGGCAATAATTTCGGGGGTAAGCTCTTCAAGCTTTTCAAGAGTTTCAGCTTTTGAAGAAACACCGGAAAGCTCGGTGGTTAATAATTCTATGACAGAGTTTTTAACAATAAGCTTAAGTGCCTGTTCATATTCAGTATCGCCCGCACTTATTACATGAAAGCGTACAATATTGTCAGCAATATTTTTCTGAATGCTGCAGGCAGAGGCTGATGTGATGTGCCGGCAGTATATTAAAGCTGCCATAAGAGCCGGCAGGGGCAGAAATATACGGATAATTTTTATAATATAATTTTTCATGTCATACTCCTTTTACGAATGTTCTTGCCTGGGCTTTTGGTTAATAACTGATTATCAGAAGTATGAACAGGAAAATTTAGGTTTATACAAAGAAAAGTATTGAATTATATTTGAAATGACTGTAAAATGATATAAGTATCTGTTAGTGTGCATATATTGAAATACAGACAAATTAAGGGTAAGGTGATATTATGAAAAAAACAATAGCAGTATTATTTGGCGGACAATCTTCAGAGCACGATGTCTCCTGTATGTCGGTGCAGAATGTGGTTGCAAATATAGATAAAAGTATTTATGAGATAATCCTTATAGGAATAACAAAGGATGGAAGGTGGCTGCTTGCAGATTCAGTTGAGGCGATAGCAAATGGCCAGTGGAAGGATAGTAAGACTAAGGTTGTATTTTCGCCGGATGCGGCTGATAAGTGCATATGGCTTATAAGAGGCGAGAATGCACAGAGTATTGATATAGATGTGGCATTTCCGGTGCTTCATGGACTTTATGGTGAGGACGGAACTGTGCAGGGCATTATGGAGCTGGCAAAGATTCCGTATGTGGGCTGCGGTGTACTTTCATCGGCACTGACCATGGATAAATTATACACTAAGCTGCTGGTTGATACACTGGGTATTCGTCAGGCAAGATATGTGGCGGTAAGTAAAGCTGAGCTTAGTGACATGGACCAGGTGGTTGCACGTGTTGAAGAAAAGCTTGATTATCCTGTATTTGTAAAGCCGTGTAATGCCGGGTCTTCACAGGGGGTTTCTAAGGCAGATGATAAAGCTTCGCTAGAAGCTTCGCTTTTACTGGCGGCAGAGCATGACCGTAAGATTCTTGTTGAAGAAACCATAGTTGGGCGTGAGCTTGAGTGTGCGGTGCTTGGCGGCGAGGAGTGCAAGGCATCAGGTATTGGTGAGGTGCTCGCAGCGGCAGAGTTTTATGACTATGAGGCCAAATATCATAATGCTGAGTCACGCACGGTAATTTCGCCGAAGCTTCCTTTGGGTAAGGAAGAGGAAATAAGAGAGGATGCACTTAAGATTTTTAAAAAGCTTGACTGTTATGGACTTTCAAGAGTTGACTTTTTCCTTGAAAAGGATACTAATGAGGTCGTATTTAATGAGATTAACACAATTCCCGGATTTACGGCAATAAGCATGTATCCGATGCTTTGGGAGGCAAAGGGCATTAGTAAGGCTTTGCTTGTGGAGAAGCTTATACAGAGTGCAATGTCCCGTTTTAACAGATAGGAGTAGGGATTATGCAGAGCAGAAAGAACGCACCTATAGGAATTTTTGATTCGGGTGTAGGCGGACTTACGGTGGCGGAAGAGATTATGAGACAGCTGCCGGATGAGCGTATAGTATATTTTGGGGATACTGCACGTGTTCCTTATGGAAGCAAGTCAAAGGATACAATTATAAAGTTTTCACGGCAGATTATAAGATATCTGCGGACCTGGGATGTAAAGGCCATAGTTGTTGCATGTAATACGGCAAGTGCCCTTGCGCTTCCGGAGATAAAAGAGGAGCTTGATATTCCAATTGTCGGGGTGATTGAGCCGGGAGCCAGGGTTGCGGCAGAAATTTCACGAAACGGCAGAATAGGAATTATTGGTACTGAGGGTACAATAAACAGTCATATACATACCGGACTTATTAAGGAATTAAAACCCTCATATGCAGTGACTGAAAGAGAGTGTCCGCTTTTTGTGCCGCTTGTGGAGGAAGGGTTTTTTCTTGGAACCAATGTGGAGTATGAAATTGCCGGACGTTACCTTGAGATTATGAAAAGAAATGCTGTAGATACGCTTATTCTTGGCTGTACGCATTACCCGTTTCTAAGGGAGACAATAAGAACTGTTATGGGAGACGGTGTAAGCCTTGTCAATCCGGCATATGAGACTGCAAGAGAGCTTAAGGCCATGCTCACAGAGCTTGGATTGTCGGCGGATGCTTCTTGTAATGATATGTCAGAGAGTGGAGGCATGCACAGATTTTGTGTAAGTGATGGTGCTGATAAGATGGCAAAGTTTGCAAAAGAGCGTTTTCCATTTCCGGTTAATAATGTTATACAGATTAATATAGAAGATTATTAGAGGAATTAAGATATGACGAAGGAAGTATTGGTTTCAATAAAGGGATTACAGCAGATGTTCGGGGATGAGCAGGACGAGGTTGAGGTAATCTGTGGCGGAACTTACTATTTTAAAAATAACAAACATTATATTATCTATGAGGAGCTCATGGAGGAAACTTCAGAAATTGCAAGGAATACTGCCATAATAAGTGATAAGCGCTTTGAACTTAAAAAAGCAGGGGCAGTAAGCACACATATGATTTTTGAGGAAAAGAAGAATAATATAACCTATTATGAGACCCCTGTCGGCAATATAGTAGTGGGAACTAATACCGGTAAGGTGGATGTTTTGGAGAGTGAGGATGAGATAGATGTGCGTATAAAATATGCACTGGATATTAATTATGAATTTGTGGCGGAATGCAGTGTAGAATTTAAAATAAGTGCAAAAAAGGGTTGCGAGTGATTTGCAACCCTTTAAAATATTAATTTACTTTTCTGCTTTTTTCTTCATATCATTAAGCTTGTCTCGTAAGGACTTCTTCTTAGCCTTCGGCTCCGGAACCGGTCCGCGGATTCTTTTGGCGCTTGTGATATAAAGGCCGCTTACGGTTGCCTTAACCTCCTGCTTTGGAAGAAGCTGGTCATAAACTGCCGGTTCAGCAATGAGTGACATTACTCTAGAGCCGACTTTAACCTTTACGATAGGCATCTTATAAAGCATGGCATACTTAGGGGTGGCATCGAGTACAGCCTTTGGCATGCCGGCATCTTTAAGCTTAAGCTTCTTCTTATCAATGATAAAAAGTGTCATAGTCTGCTGGGCTGCTTCCATGGCTGCCTTGCTCTCAGCCTGCTTCTTCTGTGCTTTCTTTCCTAAGAAGTACATTACAACCAGGAAAATGGTTACAACAATTAAAATTATTAAAAGTACTTTCCAAACCATAAATATCTGTAAATCCTTTCTAAAACTTATTCACCAAAGACAGCCTTGTAGTCTGCCTGAAACTTTGCAATACCCTGATCTGTCAAAGGATGCTTTGTCATCTGCTCAATAACACCGTAAGGTACGGTTGCGATATCTGCACCTGCTGCTGCACAGTCTGTAACATGAATCGGATTACGTATACTTGCTGCGATAATCTCAGTATCAATATCATGAATTGCAAAAATGTCAGCGATTGTACGGATTAAATCAATACCCGGCATACTGATGTCATCAAGACGGCCAAGGAATGGGGAAACATATGTAGCACCTGCCCTTGCTGCAAGCAAAGCCTGGTTAGCACTGAAAATAAGTGTAACATTGGTCTTGATGCCTTCAGCAGAAAGAACCTTAACAGCCTTTAACCCTTCCACTGTCATTGGAATCTTAACAACCATATTTTTGTGGATTGCGGCAATTTCCCTTGCTTCCTTAATCATGGATTCGGCATCTGTTGTGGTAGCCTTAACTTCACCGCTTATGGGACCATCTACTATGGAAGTAATCTCAGTGATAACTTCTTTAAAATCACGGCCTTCCTTTGCAATTAGTGAAGGGTTTGTGGTAACACCGCAGATAACACCCATATCATTAGCTTTTCTGATATCTTCTACTTTTGCTGTGTCAATAAAAAATTTCATAATTTTGTCCTCCAATTTTGAGTAATTTTGGCAACAGTAAGACTGTTGTAATTGTGACACTCACAATGATTATACCATCTTTTATGATAATTGCAAATAATTTTTATAAGAAGTGGAAAAGCTTTTTAAGAAAAGAGGCGGTGAAGGTTTGTATATGTGGGAAAGTATATGGAAAATTCTCATGATAATAAATTTTTTTCTGGCAGGCGGAATAGTATTTTTACAGAGGCGTGACCCTAAAACGGTCTGGGCGTGGCTTTTAGTACTCTATTTTCTGCCATGGGTGGGTTTTGTACTGTATTTTCTGGTTGGAAGGGATTATTACAGGGAACGTAGATTTAGAACAAGAGAGTTAAGAGAACAGCTGCAGATTAGGGCAGCAAGACAGGAGGATAAGCTTGCAGCATATTGGTGTGAGCCGGGGGCAGAGGATTATGGTGACATTATCATGTATAATTTAAGAACAGGGTATGCAGAATATTCGGATGATAATGATGTAAGTATTTATACTGACGGCAGTGCAAAGTTTGAGGCACTTATTAAGGCAATTGACAGTGCAGAAGAATACATTTTTCTACAGTATTATGTAATAAGAAATGATGCACTTTTTACAAGGATATGCCGCCATCTTAAGAAAAAGGTAAAAGATGGAGTGGAAGTCAGGGTAATTTTTGACGGTATAGGAGGAAGCAGGGTGCCGGGGGATGTATGGCGCGGGCTTTTAGCAGATGGAATTGAGATTTGCGAATTTTTGCGGCCGGTGTTTAAAAAAGTACATTTAAGGGCTAACTGGCGCAACCATAGGAAAATAGCTGTAATAGATGGCAAGTGCGGTTTTGTCGGAGGTTTTAATATAGGGGAGGAATATCTGGGAAGAAACAAAAGATTTGGTTACTGGCGGGACACGCATCTTAGAATCGAGGGAAGAGCGGTAAAAGGACTTCTTATAAGATTTGTACTTGACTGGAATTATGCTTCTAAAAATAAGCTTGTAATTGAAGATTACATAAGAGAATATAGGTCGGCCGGAAAAACAGGAGTACAGATTATAACAAGCGGACCTGATGCCGGATACGAGCAGATAAGGGATAATTATCTTAAGCTTATCAATAAAGCCAGAAAAAGTATTTATATACAGACACCTTATTTTGTGCCGGATGATACGGTGTTTAGTGCGCTTAAAATAGCAGCATACAGTGGAATTGAGGTTAAGCTTATGATTCCGTGCAAGCCTGACCATCCGTTTGTTTACCGGGCTACTTATTCATTTGCCGGTGATTTGTTAAAGGCCGGCGTAAGATGTTACCTTTATCAGAATGGATTTCTCCATGCAAAGACAATTATGATTGACGGAAAAGTAGCTTCGGTTGGAACTGCCAATATGGATATAAGAAGCTTCAGACTGAATTTTGAGGTTAATGCCATGATATATGATGGGGATGTCACACGAAAACTGGAAGCGCTGTTTCTTAATGATATGGGAAAATCGACAGAGCTTACGGCTTATGATTACGAGAGCCGCAGTATCGGCATACGGCTTAAGGAGCAACTTTCAAGACTGCTTTCGCCTTTGCTTTGATATTTGCAGTTTTGTCTTTGATTGAAGGATAGTTAGTGTGTATAATGGAAAAAAGTGCCGCAGAGTGAATTGAAACCCCTGCGGCATTTCTGATTATTTATTGCAAGACACATCGCCTTCGATGGTATCACACTCTACGTTTTGTCCTGCATTGACATCGCCCTCAATTGTTTCACATCTAACAGAAAACATGCTTTGGACATCAGAAGCTGTGCCGTGATATTCGAGGATTATATTGTCTGCCTGTGGCAGCAGATCTCTTACTTCGTTTTCCGCGACAAGACGATGTCCGCGGAATAAAACGGCATGAAGTGTATCATCGTCAGGCCATGGTAAGCTGCTATGTACGATGGCTGTATCTTCATCTAAATTTGTCATATGTCCTCACGCCTTTTAGAATTGTAATATATCGGTATATCAACCTTATATACAAGTATAGCATAGAGCAGGTATTTTTGCAAATTAATTATATTAGGGTTTACAAAATATTTGCAGGGATGATATAATTTATAGTGGTGCTACGCAGAAAATATCAGTATTATATAATTTGGAGGAAGATTATGACGTATGATGTAATAATTATTGGAGCAGGTCCGGGAGGTATTTTTTCAGCCTATGAATTATCTAAGTTAAACCCAGAGCTTAAGATTGCCGTATTCGAGGCTGGACATGAGCTTAGCAGGAGAAGATGTCCTATTGACGGTGATAAAGTAAAGAGCTGTATAAGCTGTAAGAGCTGTTCGATTATGAGCGGCTTTGGAGGAGCAGGTGCATTTTCAGATGGTAAATATAATATTACCAATGATTTTGGCGGAACTCTTTATCAGTACATTGGCAAGGGCAAGGCACTTGAGCTTATGCGTTATGTTGATGATATAAATATGGCATATGGCGGAGAAGGAACAAGGCTTTATTCAACTGCCGGAACTAAGATTAAGAGAGAGTGCATGCAGAATGACCTTCATCTTCTGGATGCTTCAGTAAGACACCTCGGAACAGACATTAATTATGTGGTTTTAGAAAACCTGTATGCATATCTTAAGGATAAGGTTACATTTTTCTTTGATACACCGGTAGAAAAGGTTGCCATAATTCCCGGAGGGTATGAGATTAAATGTAAAGATAGTACTTATTCATGTACTGACTGTATTATATCTGTTGGAAGAAGCGGAAGCAAATGGATGGAAACAGTATGTAAGGAACTCGATATTCCTACAAAGTCAAATCGTGTGGACATCGGTGTGCGTGTAGAGCTTCCGGCAGAGATTTTTGCGGATTTAACAGATGAATTATATGAGAGTAAGATAGTTTACCGTACTCCTAAGTATGGTGATAAGGTGCGTACCTTCTGTATGAATCCGAGGGGCGCAGTTGTAAATGAAAATACTAACGGTATTATTACGGTAAACGGTCACAGCTATGAAGACCCGGCAAGACAGACCGGTAATACTAATTTTGCACTTTTGGTGGCAAAGCATTTTTCTGAGCCGTTTAAGGATTCTAACGGATACGGTGAGTCGATTGCGCGTCTTAGCAATATGCTTGGAGGCGGAGTTATTGTACAGAGATTTGGCGACCTTATAAGAGGGCAGCGTTCTACTCCTAACAGAATAGAAGAATCTTTTGTAGTGCCTACGTTGAATGCTACACCGGGCGATTTAAGTCTTGTGCTTCCTAAGCGTATTCTGGATGCAATTATCGAGATGATTTATGCGCTGGATAAGATAGCACCGGGTACTGCAAATGATGATACACTTCTGTATGGCGTGGAGGTTAAGTTCTACAACATGGAGGTAGAGGTTGATACACACCTTAAGACTAAGTTTGACGGTCTTTATGTAATTGGTGACGGCAGTGGTATAACACATTCTCTTTCGCACGCTTCGGCAAGCGGTATTTATGTGGCAAGAGAGATTGCCCTGGCAGACGGTAATGCGTAATACAGACATGGCATGACTTAGAAAGCAACAGTTCAGCTCATGTCTGAACTGTTATATTAGAAGGCAGCAGATATGCAAAAAGCAGACTTGACAATGTATATAAGATAGGCTAGAATTACATGTTGAAAAAAATTAGGAGGATAAGTCGTGTCGAATATAAGAGAAGAAATTAAAAGAAGAAGAACATTTGCCATTATTTCACACCCTGATGCAGGTAAGACAACACTTACGGAGAAGTTTCTTTTGTATGGTGGTGCAATTAATCTTGCGGGTTCGGTAAAGGGTAAGGCAACAGCAAGACATGCCGTATCAGACTGGATGGAAATTGAGAAGGAGAGAGGTATTTCTGTAACCTCCTCAGTGCTCCAGTTTGAATATGACGGATATTGTATAAATATACTTGATACACCGGGACATCAGGATTTCTCGGAGGATACCTACCGTACACTCATGGCGGCGGACTCCGCAGTAATGGTTATTGATGCCTCTAAGGGTGTTGAGGCGCAGACAAGGAAGCTTTTTAAGGTGTGCGTAATGCGCCACATCCCCATTTTTACATTTATCAATAAGTTAGACCGTGATGCGAATGATACCTTTGATTTGTTAGATGAGATAGAAAAAGAGCTCGGTATTGCTACATGCCCGGTTAACTGGCCAATTGGCTCAGGTAAGAATTTTAAAGGTGTGTATGACAGAAACAGTCGTAAGGTGGTAATGTTTTCTGATACTGAGAAGGGAACGAAGGAGGGTGCCGTTACTGAGATAGGCGTTGATGACCCTGCACTTAAGGATTATATTGGTGAAGCCGCACTTTCTAATCTTTTGGAAGAGATGGAGCTTCTTGATGGGGCCGGTGTTGATTTTGACATGGATAAGGTAAGTAAGGGTGAGCTTTCACCTGTATTTTTCGGTTCAGCACTTACTAACTTTGGTGTGGAGATTTTTTTACAGAACTTCCTTAAGATGACTTCTTCGCCACTTTCAAGAAAGGCTGATATTGGTGAGGTTGACCCGTTTGAGGAGAACTTTTCTGCCTTTGTATTTAAAATTCAGGCCAACATGAACAAGGCACATCGTGACAGAATCGCATTTATGCGTATCTGCTCAGGACAGTTTGATGCTGACAGAGAGGTTTATCATGTTCAGGGTAATAAAAAGATGAGACTTTCACAGCCGCAGCAGCTTATGGCAAAGGAAAGAAAGGTTATAGATGAAGCCTATGCGGGAGACATCATAGGTGTGTTTGATCCGGGTATTTTCTCGATAGGTGATACAATCTGCATGCCGGGTAAAAAGTTCGAATATGAGGGTATTCCTACATTTGCACCCGAGCATTTTGCAAGAGTAAGACAGCTTGATACCATGAAGAGAAAGCAGTTTATAAAAGGTATCAATCAGATTGCCCAGGAGGGTGCAATTCAGATTTTCCAGGAATACAATACCGGTATGGAGGAAATCATTGTAGGCGTGGTTGGCGTACTTCAGTTTGATGTACTTAAATACCGTCTTGAAAATGAATATAATGTAGATATTCGTCTTGAGCCTCTTCCATATGAGCATATCAGATGGATTGTCAGTGCGCAGACAGACCTTGATAAGATTACGGGAACCTCTGACATGAAGAAGATTAAGGATTTAAAGGGTAATCCGCTTCTTTTATTTATTAATCCATGGAGTGTGGGAATGGTGCTTGACCGTAATCCGGGACTTGAGCTTTCAGAGTTTGGAAGAAATAACTGATTGTAGAATTGTGTGACAGGGTGCGGACAATATTAATAAAGTACGAAAAACAGACATGATTAAACAGGAGCAGAAAAATGAGCAGAGATTTAACTAAGGGAAGACCGGAAAAAGTTATTCCGGGTTTTATAGTGCCTATGCTTATAAGTGTGTTTTTTCAACAGCTTTACAACATGGCGGACAGTATGATTGCCGGCAGGTATGCAGGTGAGGCGGCACTTGCCGCAGTAGGAGTATCTTACCCTATAACGATGCTTTTTATGGCAGTTGCGCTTGGAACCAATATAGGGTGTTCGGTTGTAATTGCAGGGCTTTTTGGAGCAAAAGACCATGTAAGAATGAAAACGGCAGTTTACACTACTTTTCTGGCTGCCGGTGTATTGTCCGTGGTACTTAGTGTATGCGGTATAATCTTTAGCAGGGGAATACTTATGCTTATTAAGACACCTGCTGACATATTTGATGACAGCAGACTGTATCTTAATATTTACATAGGTGGTTTTATATTTGTATATCTTTATAATGTGGCAACCGGTGCATTTAATTCTTTAGGTGATTCGAAAACACCGCTTTATTTTCTTATCGGTTCATCACTTGGCAACATTGTACTTGATATAGTGTTTGTAAAGTATTTTAAATGGGGTGTGGCAGGAGCTGCATGGGCAACATTTATTACACAGGGAATTGCGTGTATTCTTGCAGTAATTACACTTTTTGCAAAATTAAATAAAATTAAGACAGCAAAAAAAGCAGAGCTTTTTTCGGGTGAGTTGCTTATTAAAATAGGCCGTATTGCACTCCCAAGCATAGCACAGCAGAGCTTTATATCAGTCGGCAATGTATTTGTGCAGAGGCTTATAAATTCCTTTGGTTCGTCGGTGCTTGCGGGATATTCTGCGAGTATTAAGCTTAATACATTTGCAATTACATGTCTTACCACAGTAGGCAATGGAGTATCCCAGTTCTCAAGTCAGAACAAGGGCGCAGGCAGTATAGACAGAATTAAGGAAGGCTTTAATACCGGAATTAAGATGGCAGTAATTATAGCACTTGCGTTTACGGTGGTACTGTTTTTCGGAAGAGAGTTTCTTGTAAAACTGTTTCTTGATGAGGATGCAACCCGGCAGGCACTTTTTTCGGGAACACAGTTTCTTATGGTTGTTGCCCCATTTTATGTGGTGATATGCTTAAAGCTTGTTGCAGACGGCGTTTTAAGAGGCTGTGGTGCCATGGCACAGTTCATGGCTGCGACGTTTATAGACCTGATTTTAAGGGTTGTACTGGCATACATATTTGCCGGACCGCTTGGTTTCTTCTTTGCCGGTCTCATGGAGGGAAGTGATGCAAGTCTTGGTATCTGGGCATCGTGGCCCGTAGGCTGGACAATAGGTGCGGTATTTTCTATGGCATTTTATAAACAGGGCAAATGGCAAAAGTCGAAAATTGTATAATGTTTAACTATAAATGCGTAAAGCAATGTAAGATAGGAAGATGGTATAGATATATGAGAATAGTGTGCAAAAAAGATAACGATTTAAAAAAGGTACATGGTCTTATAAAACATTTACTGGAAGCAGCGAGTATGGATTATCCGGTTCTGAGCGAGGACCTTGTTTTGGAGGTTTCGCTTAAAGATAATGAAGGCAAGTTCTGGCCGGGTAATGAGGAAGTTATTTATGTTGAAGAGAAGGATTTGCATAATACTGATTTTGGAGTAAGCATTCTGGAGTCATATTATAATGATGATGCACTTACAAAGCTTTATAATCGTGGAAAATACGAGCGTGATATTGCTAAATTACAGGCATCAGGGGCAGATGGCATTACATGTATTTATATAGATGTGGTGGGATTGCACGAGATTAATAATCATCTAGGGCATGCGGCGGGTGACCACATGTTATGCAGTGTTGCGGAGGGCATACGTAAGAAATTTTTGGAAAGTTCGGCATATCGCATTGGTGGAGACGAGTTTGTGGTATTTTGCTCTGATTGTGAAGAAACGGAGATTAATCAGGCAATTTCTGATTTAAAGGCCATTCTTAAACAGATGAATTATGAAATTTCCGTAGGAGTGGCGGTTAATGGAAATGGTGAAAAATTTATGGCAACCATAAACCGTGCAGAGCGCGTCATGCGCTATGACAAAATGCGCTTTTACAGGAATAAAGGCGCAGAGCGTCAGATGAGAAGCCTTAATTATAAGCTTGAAAAAATTCTTCTGGAAAAGCAGGATGCCAGCCAGTTCCTTAATGTTATTGCTTCTGAATATAAAGGTGTTTATATGGTTAACCCTGATAAGGACACATGCCGCTATATTTACATACCGGAATATTTTAAAGATATTTTGGACAGTAATGACGGTGTTTTTTCAAAGTCTATTGAGATGTACTGTGAAAGGTTTGTAAGTGAAAAATATCAGAAACAGTTTAGGACATTTTTTGATTTTGATTATGTGCTTAAGCAGATTAAGCAGGGAAATCAGATAAATTTTCCTTATGAAAAGAATGATGGAAGCATGGTAAGGCTGCAGCTTACGATTTATGATTCTAATTCAGCAGCGGATAATAACGAAATGCTTTGGATTTTTATGGATGGTGACAGAGAATAAAAATGACTTTATTTTTTGGCAAATATATGGTACGATATAGGCTGAAAAAGTAAAGTGTTGTAGTGATTATTAATTATGACAGGAAAATGGAGGTATATTTATGTTAGTTTCAGCAACAGAGATGCTTAAGAAAGCAAAAGAAGGTAAGTATGCGGTAGGTCAGTTCAATATCAATAATCTTGAGTGGGCGAAGGCAGTTTTACTTACGGCACAGGAAAATAATTCTCCTGTAATCCTTGGTGTATCTGAGGGCGCAGGTAAATATATGGCAGGTTATAAGACTGTTGCAGGTATGGTTAAGGGAATGATTGAGGGACTTAATATCACGGTTCCTGTAGCACTTCATCTTGACCATGGCAGCTTTGACGGATGTCTTAAGTGTATAGAGGCCGGTTTTTCATCAGTTATGTTTGATGGTTCACACTATGCCATAGACGAGAATGTCGCAAAGACTAAAGAGTTAGTGGATCTTTGTCATTCAAAGGGAATTTCAATAGAGGCAGAGGTTGGCTCAATCGGAGGTGAAGAAGACGGTGTAGTAGGAATGGGCGAGTGTGCAGACCCGGCAGAATGTAAGATGATAGCAGACCTTGGCGTGGATTTCCTTGCAGCAGGCATTGGCAACATTCATGGTAAATATCCTGCTAACTGGAAAGGCTTAAGCTTTGAGACACTTGATGCGGTTCAGGCTCTTACAGGCGAGCTTCCTTTAGTTCTTCATGGAGGTACAGGTATTCCTGAGGATATGATAAAGAAGGCCATCAGTCTTGGTGTGGCAAAGATTAATGTTAATACAGAATGTCAGCTTTCATTTGCAGCGGCTACAAGAAAATATGTTGAAGCAGGCAAGGACCTTGAGGGCAAGGGTTATGACCCGAGAAAGCTTTTAGCTCCGGGCTTTGAGGCTATTAAGGCAACAGTTAAAGAAAAAATGGAATTATTTGGTTCAGTCAACAGAGCATAAGCTGGTTACTATTTTTTAGGAGGACATTTCATGCAGGACATAATAAATGTATCAGAAATCTTTGGTTCCAATGTATTTAACGATACGGTTATGAGAGAGCGCCTTTCAGAGCAGGTATATACTGATTTGAAGCATTGCATAGATGAAGGTGCGGAGCTTAGTAAGGCTACTGCCAATGCGGTTGCGGCTGCAATGAAGGACTGGGCTATTGAAAAGGGTGCAACGCACTATTCGCACTGGTTCCAGCCACTTACAGGTGTTACGGCAGAAAAGCATGATTCCTTTATTTCGGCACCGGATTCCCGCGGGAAGGTAATAATGGAGTTTAAGGGCAAGGAGCTTATTAAGGGCGAGCCGGATGCGTCGTCGTTTCCTTCAGGAGGCCTTAGGGCCACATTTGAGGCAAGAGGTTACACTGCATGGGATTATTCATCTCCTGCATTTATAAAAGAGGATGCGGCAGGTGCGATACTTTGTATTCCGACAGCCTTCTGTTCTTATACAGGTGAGGCGCTTGACAAAAAGACACCGCTTCTTCGTTCAATGGATGCCATTAATGAGCAGTCACTGAGAATTTTAAGATTATTTGGCAATACAACGTCCAAGAAGGTCATACCTTCAGTAGGTCCTGAACAGGAGTATTTCCTTGTGGATAAGGAGAAGTTTCTTAAGAGAAAAGACCTTGTTTTTACAGGAAGAACTTTGTTTGGGGCAATGCCGCCAAAAGGTCAGGAAATGGAGGACCATTACTTTGGCTCAATAAGAGAAAGAGTCGGCGCATTTATGAAGGAGGTCAACTTAGAGCTCTGGAAGATGGGAGTTACGGCTAAGACCCAGCATAATGAGGCAGCACCTGCCCAGCATGAGCTTGCACCTATTTATGCTGTTGCCAATGTTGCAGTTGATAATAACCAGCTTGTAATAGAGATTCTTAAAAAGGTGGCTGAAAGACATGGACTTATGTGTCTTTTACACGAGAAGCCATTTGCCGGCGTTAATGGTTCGGGTAAACATAATAACTGGTCGCTTACAACGGATGACGGGGTTAATCTCCTTGAACCGGGTAAGACACCACATGAAAATATACAGTTCCTTCTGGTACTTACATGTATTATGAGGGCAGTGGACAGGCATGCGGCACTTTTAAGGGAATCAGCAGCAGATGTGGGTAATGAGCACAGACTTGGTGCGGCAGAGGCACCGCCTGCGATTATATCCATTTTCCTTGGCGAGCAGCTCGAGGATGTTATCTGGCAGCTTGTAAATACAGGCTCTGCCACCAGCAGTAAGCAGGGCGGAAAGCTTAAGATTGGCGGCAATCTGCCGGCAGTTTCTAAGGATGCGACTGACCGTAACCGTACATCACCGTTTGCATTTACCGGTAATAAATTCGAATTTCGTATGGTCGGTTCAGCTGATTCAGTTGCAAGTGCCACTACGGTTCTTAATGCCATTGTTGCAGAGGTATTCTGTGAGACGGCGGATATCCTCGAGAAAGCAGAGAATGTAGAGCTTGCAGTACATGATATTATTAAGAAGTATGCAAGTGAGCACCAGAGGATTATATTTAACGGTAACGGATATTCCGAGGAATGGGTGCGTGAGGCGGAAAGAAGAGGGCTTCCTAATCTTAAGTCTATGGTAGATGCCATTCCGGCACTTGTTTCAGAGGATACGGTGGCTCTTTTTGAAAAATTCAATATTTTTACACGGACAGAGCTTGAGTCACGTGCTGAAATACAGTATGAAGCTTATGCCAAGGCAACCAATATTGAGACACTTACGATGATAGATATGGCAAGAAAGCAGATTATTCCTGCAGTTGTCCGTTACATAACGGTGCTTGCCGATTCTTATAACAGTGTTAAAAGCACAGGGCTTGATTTGGATGTGAGCACGCAGGAAGAGATGCTTAAAGAAGTGTCTGCGCTTCTTGGCGAAACAAAGAGGGCACTTAAGAATCTTGAAGAGTTATCTGCATCAGTACAGCAGATTGACGACATGGAGACTAAGGCGAGAGCATATCTTGAGAAGATTATGCCTGCCATGGATGCACTTCGTGCTCCGGTTGACAAGCTTGAGATGCTTGTGGATAAATCAATGTGGCCGATGCCGTCATATGGAGATTTAATTTTTGAGGTTTAGATAAATATAAAGGCAGATTGTTCAAAGCGGACAGTCTGCCTTTATAAAATATTAAGAGTACACATTATTCCGGTATCGCAAGGTCTCCGTTTATTAATATGCCTTTATCCATGGAGTATGCGCCGGTTATTTCGTTTGACTCAGAGATTTCTCCGCTGTATGTTACCAAAACAACATCTCCGACATTAATTCCTGCAATGTCCACCCATCTTTTTAAACGTATGTCATTGATGTAGATTTTGTATACGGTACCGTCTTTTTTATTCCGGCATAAGATGCTGTCATCCACAAGTATATAATCGTCAGTGACTTCTTTTAAGGTGCCTGACAGAGTGAGTTCATATGCTTCAAATTTCCCGGGTGTAGAATTATTCATTGCATATTCAATAATTTTTTTGGCGGCATCGGTGCCGATTAAATAGGTGTAGGCATAGTCGAAAACATTAGTCGAAAAATAGCCGTCCTCTGAAATATATACCACGCGTTTATATACACCGAGTGCTTCTGAGGTTGCGGTAAAGCTAAGATATTTGTTGCCGTTTATAACGCTTCTGTCAAATGCATCTGCTGTGCCGTCATCAATTGGAGCCGATTTGCATTCTGAAAGTATCTGCCAGATATATGCATCATCCTTTAGATTATAATATCCCTGTGCATCGAATCCTTTATATACGGTAAAATGGTCAAATTCCAGGTTTTTGTCAAGTCCGTAAAGAGTCATTAATTCACCAAATGTTGCAGGCTTCGTATTATTTTGGCTAATCTGGTATATATAATATTCACCGTCAATCCCCGCACCAATAAGCTTTTCTGCTGATATGCCGTTTATTTCATATACCTCAAATGGCATGGTGTAAATTTTGTCGGTATACGAATCAGTACCGGATGCCATTCCTTTACCGGATGCTTCTCCTAATATATCCGTGTCGGATATTGGATTTCTGCTTTTTATACTATATTCTCTGCCTTCATAAATGACAGTCGTATATTTTTCACCGACAGTTTTATATTCCCATGGCCATTCATAGTATGATTCTGTTTTTAAAATATAACTGTCTTCTTTAGTCAGCATGGGAATAATTTTGGTACCGCCCAATATTAATATGGCCAGACATGCAGCCACGGCAGCTGATTTGTACCATAATTTTTTGCCGGTGTTTCTGGTTTTGCCGGTATAACTGCTTGCTTCATCTACATATTTTGTGTCAATGCTGTTAATTACTTCTGATATTTTTTCTCTTTTCATAGTGAAACTCCTTTCAGAATGAGATATTTTTTTAACTTTTCTCTTGTGCGGAAAAGTCTTACAGATACATTGTGGCTGCTTGTACCAAAAAGTCTTGCAAGGTCATCGATGGAATCCGAATGCCAGTATCTGCGGACAAATAATATCCGGTTTTCCTTATCAAGTGATTCAAGAAACATATCAATTAACTTTGCGATTTCAGCGGCGTTCATTTCATCTTCAACTGAAGCCATTGACGGAATACAGTTTTCAAGTTCGTCCAGTGCCACATCATA
The DNA here is from genome assembly GCA_964491975.1 of uncultured Lachnospiraceae bacterium. GTDB lineage: Bacteria > Bacillota > Clostridia > Lachnospirales > Lachnospiraceae > SIG300. Next base: position 40,744 of record CAZBHM010000001.1, read on the forward strand.
TGTACTGTTTCTTTTTGCGGCAGTATTGAAATGATATTTTTTGACTGCGAGGTTACGCACAATGCGGCATACATAGCTTAGTAACGGATTTGGATTCGTGGGCGGTATTGTATTCCAGACACCAAGGTAAGTATCATTTACACATTCCTCCGCATCCTGCATGTTATTAAGTATGTTATATGCAATTTTTGTACACACCGGACCATATTTCTCTGACAGCTCAATAATTGCTTCTTCAGACCGTTCAAAGAACAACTCAATAATTTTTTTATCATCCAAATTATTCACCATCCTTTCTTACCTGTATACTACGGTTTTGACACTGAATATCTCACTTTGTTTTACAATAATTTGTATTTACTTTTTTGTCAACACCGGAAAATTCTAAGCTGTATAAAATGTATTAAAAATGTCAATGCTTTCCTTAGGCAATGAAGTTTATATTTGTGCATCAGGCAGACGGAAAGGAGTGGTTTTATGAATTGTATGCAGATAGAAAAGGTAACGGGAAGGGAAATTCTTGATTCAAGAGGTAATCCCACGGTTGAGGCAGAGGTAAGGCTTAAAGACGGTACAGTGGCAAGGGGAGCTGCACCAAGTGGAGCATCGACCGGCAAATTTGAGGCACTTGAGCTTAGGGATGGTGACATGCTAAGATATCTTGGAAAAGGTGTAACAGGGGCGGTAAGGAGCATTAATACAAGGATTTTTGAAGCGATAGGCGGTATGAGTGCAGAGGATATTTATGCAGTTGATAAGGCGATGATTGATGCAGATGGAACAAAGGATAAATCAGCACTTGGTGCTAATGCCATGCTTGCAGTGTCGATAGCTGTGTCAAGGGCAGCTGCACAGTCACTTGGAATCCCCTTGTTTCGTTTTCTTGGAGGCGTTAATGGCAATGTACTTCCGGTTCCGATGATGAACATTTTAAATGGCGGGGCACATGCCGCTAATACGCTGGATGTGCAGGAGTTTATGATTATGCCGGTCGGGGCAAACAGCTTTAAGGAGGCACTTCGTATGGGAGCGGAGGTATTTCATGCACTTTCTAAGCTTCTTAAAGCAAAGAAGCTTGCCACATCTGTTGGAGACGAGGGAGGCTTTGCACCTGATATTGAAAGTGATGAGGAGGCAATATGTTATATCCTTGAGGCCATTGAAAATGCAGGATATAAGGCAGGAGTGGACTTTATGCTTGCCCTTGATGCTGCGGCAAGTGAGTGGAAAGGGGCAAAGCAGGGTGAATATATCCTTCCAAAGTCAAAAGAGAGGTTCACGTCAGCCGGCTTAATCGGACACTTTAAGAAGCTTGTTGATAAATATCCTGTTATTTCCATAGAAGATGCGCTTGATGAAGAGGACTGGGAAGGCTGGCAGCTTCTTACAAAAGAGCTTGGCAGCAAGGTTAAACTGGTAGGCGATGACTTGTTTGTGACCAATACAGAGCGGCTTTTAAAAGGAATAGAGCTTGGGTGTGCTAATTCAATTCTTATTAAGCTAAATCAGATAGGCACTGTATCAGAAACACTTGAAACAGTAAAAATGGCTCATAAAGCCGGATATACGGCAATTTCTTCGCACCGTTCCGGTGAAACGGCTGATACCACGATAGCAGATCTGGCAGTTGCGCTTAACATGTGTCAGATTAAAACCGGTGCGCCAAGCCGCACGGAAAGAGTGGCTAAGTATAATCAGCTGCTTCGCATAGAAGAAGAACTTGGAAAAAGTGCGGTATATCCCGGAATTAAAGCAGTACTTTTAAGGGGAATCTAGTCTGCTTGTTTTAAAGACCTTGGTAACTTTACCTGAGAGCAGTATAAGCGCAATAAGGTTGGGGATGGCAAGCAGGCAGTTTAAGGTGTCTGCGATATTCCATATGACCTCAAGCTTTGTTACACAGCCGATAACTATTACAATCAGAAACAATATGTTATAGTATGGGATGATACGGCTGCCAAAGAGATATTCGCAGCTTATTGCCCCATAATGTGACCATGTAAGCAGTGTTGCAAAAGCATAGACCGCCATGGATATTGATATAAAATAATGTCCGAAGGACCCAAAGGTTGCCGCAAATGCGTTGGAGGCAAGAACAGAACCGTTAATTACCTCGGTACCATTTGCAATAGCGACAGCGTATGTATTTACGTCATATACTCCGGAGCAGAGTATTACAAGTGCCGTAAGGGTACATCCGATTATTGTGTCTAAAAATACTTCAAATATTCCCCACATCCCCTGTGAATCAGGGCTTGAATTGCTGCCGGAGGCAGAATATACCATGACAGAGCTTCCAAGACCTGCCTCATTGGAAAAAATACCTCTTGAAATACCAAGTCTCAGGGCTTTTTTTATGCCATAGCCCATTGCGGCACCGCCTACTGCCTTAAAACGGAAGGCTTCCTTAAAAATAAGGACAAATACACCGGGAAGCGCTGTGATATTTGCAATGAGTATTATAACTGAGCATATTATATATACTACGGTAATTAGTGGGATAAGACATGAGCTTAGGCTGCCGATGCGTTTTATACCACCCATGATTACAAGTGCCACGATAAGGGAAAGTCCTATGCCGCAGACTACAGGCGGTATAAAAAGAAAAGCTTCAAGTGCAGCTGCAACAGAATTTCCCTGTGTCATATTCCCAAGACCGAGAGAAGCAAACAGACAGCATGTGGCAAATATTATGGCAAGCGGACGACAGTTAAGTCCCTTTTCCATGTACATCATGGGGCTGCCATGATATGCGCCGCTCCCATCGGTTCTTTTTTCACGAAAGAGCATGCCAAGAACATTCTCGGCATATTTGGTCATCATACCAAGGAATGCTGATACCCACATCCAGAAGATGGCACCTGGGCCGCCATAAACAATGGCAGTGGCGACACCGGTTATATTGCCGGTGCCCATGCTTCCTGCCAGTGCTGCAAAAAGAGCCTCAAAAGCGGAGAGTGCAGTATTATCTGAGGCTTCGTGAGCATCTTTTTTAAATAGCGAAAAGAATGTGTGCTTAAGCCACATTTTCATATGAGTAACAGGGAAGAATCCTGTTTTTAAGTTAAAATAAAGTCCTACACCTATAAATGCCGTAAGCATGATGGGACCAAGAAGAAAGTTATGTAGGACAGTATTAATTTTTAGTAAAAAATCAGATAAGTAGCTGTACATGTAAAATCCTGTATTAGTGATTTGATGAAATATATGTTACCCGCCTGTTAAAAATGTATAAAATTTATTGACAAAACTGTTAAGATATGTTAACTTATAGAAACAATAATGCTCGTGAGGGAGTAATCGGCGCATATGCCTGCGTGATAAGTCAACATCATGGCGTATAATACGTCTGGCTTATCTTAAATGATGAGACTCATGTGTAATTACACTTAGCGGAATGTTTTATGTTTATGTATGGATTGTTCAGGTTAAAGTGTTATTACACATGGGTTTTTTGTTTTGCGGATGTTATATGTGGCGATTATGATTTTCAGGGGTAAATATACTACAAAGGAAGGGTTTATTATGGAAATGACAGTAGCGGTTTTATTATTTGTCATAGGATTAATTATTATCATCAAGGGAGGAGACTTTTTCGTTGATGCGGCTTCATGGATGGCAGAGGTCTCAGGAATTCCCAAACTTATTGTAGGCGCGACAGTTGTAAGCCTTGCCACAACGCTTCCAGAGCTTCTGGTGTCTTCGATGGCGGCTGCCAAAGGACAGGTTGACATGGCAATAGGTAATGCAGTTGGAAGCGTTACGGCAAATATTGGTCTTATTATGGCAGTGGCACTTATTTTTATGCCTACGGTTATTAATAGAAAAGACTATATGTTAAAGACAATTCTTATGCTTCTTTCAACTGTACTTCTTGGAATATTTGGTATGGTATTTGGTGAGTTAAAATTAGTCTGGGGAGTCGCACTGCTTGTTATTTTTGCAGTTAATATCTGGGATAATGTTATGGGTGCAAAAAGTGCGATGAAGGAAGGTAGGGAACAAAAAGCAGAAAAAGAGCCTGTTACAAGAAAGATTATAATTACTAATATTATTAAATTTGTGATTGGAACAGTAGGAATTGTAATCGGTGCAGACCTGCTTGTTGACCAGGGAAGCTTTATAGCTTCGGAAATAGGTATTCCGGAGAGGATTATTTCAGTTACGGTTATAGCTATAGGAACCTCACTTCCGGAGCTTATTACAACCATAACTGCGATAGCCAAAAAGCAGGCATCGCTTTCAGTAGGCAATATTATAGGTGCCAACATCATTGATTTAACGATGATTCTGCCCATCTGCTCACTTGTGTCAGGCGGTTCACTTCCCATTTCGAAGATGGCGGCATATATAGACATTCCGGCATGTCTTATTGTTGGAATTATTGCAATGATTCCTGCACTTATTACCAGAAAGTTTACAAAGCTTCAGGGTGTTGTACTTTTAGTGGTTTATGCTGTATATGTGTACATTACGACAAGTGGAGTGGTCGCTTTTTAAGAATTACTATCAAATAAGACTTGCCTTAGGGCAGGTCTTTTTGTATAATCACATTATAGGAATTTATTTTTTGAAAGGGGATTCATTATGAAATTGGATGAAGTAAAAGCATTGCTTAAAGAGAATAATCAAGAGCATCTTTTAAGATATTATGATGAGCTTGATGAGGCTTCCGGGGAGAAGCTTTTTGGCCAGATAAGTGATATAGATTTTTCTGTACTTAAGCTTTTAAAAGATAGTGACATGGAACAGAAAAGAGGCGTGATTTCACCTATTGATGTGTGCAGTATGGATGAGATTACAGACCACAGGGAAGAATTTTACAAAACGGGTGCTGAGGCAGTAAAAAACTGTAAGGTCGGTGCAATTTTACTTGCCGGCGGACAGGGTACAAGACTTGGTTTTGATAAGCCTAAGGGGATGTACAACATAGGTATTACCAAGCCGCTTTATATTTTTGAGATGCTTATTAAGAATCTTATGGATGTTGTTAACGCTACAGGCGCATATGTACCGCTTTTCGTTATGACCAGTGAGATTAATCATGAGGATACGGTTCAGTTTTTTGAAGAGATGAACTATTTTGGTTATGACAGGAATTATGTCTGGTTCTTTAAGCAGGCGATGGCGGCAGCCTGCGATTTTGAAGGTAAAATTTATCTTGAGGACAAGGGTAAGGTGTCCATGTCACCTAACGGTAACGGCGGATGGTTTATATCCTTTATGAAAGCAGGACTTCTTGAGGTGGCAAAAGAGAAGGGAATTGAATGGCTTAATGTATTTGCTGTTGATAATGTACTTCAGAGAATTGCAGACCCGTGTTTTGTCGGAGCGGTAATTGAGAAGGATGTTGTATGTGGTGCAAAGGTAGTCGTGAAGGCGGAGCCTAAGGAAAAGGTAGGAGCAATCTGCCTTGAGGACGGTAAGCCGTCAATTGTTGAGTATTATGAGCTTTCAGACGAGATGGCGTACCAGAAACTGCCTGACGGAAAGCTTGCTTATAATTATGGAGTAATTCTTAATTATTTATTTAAACTGGATAAGCTTGAGGAGATAGCAAAGACTTCTTTGCCGCTTCATATAGTTAAGAAAAAGATTCCGCATATTGACGATATGGGCAATATGGTTAAACCGGTGGAGCCAAATGGCTACAAATTTGAGCAGCTTGTGCTTGACATGATACATATGATGGATAACTGCCTGCCTTACGAGGTTGAAAGGGAAAGAGAGTTTGCACCGATTAAGAATGCAGTGGGAGTGGATTCGGTTGAAAGTGCGCGCGAGCTTCTTAAGGTTAATGGTATAGAAATTATTTAAGTCGGGAAAAGAGGTTAAGAAGATGGGTAAAGCAACATTTAAAGGCGGAATACACCCATATGAGGGCAAGGAGCTTTCTAAGGACAGACCAATAAGGGTACTGCTTCCTAAGGATGAGGTGGTATTCCTTATGTCGCAGCATATAGGAGCTCCCGCAACACCTGCGGTGGCAGTTGGCGACAGAGTGCTTGTGGGGCAGATTATCGGTGCTGCAAGCGGATTTGTTTCAGCTAACGTGGTATCCTCGGTATCAGGTACTGTTAAGGCGGTTGAACCGCGGCTTGCGGCAAATGGTGATAAGGTTAATGCAGTTATCGTGGCTAATGACCATGAGTATGCCACTGTGGAGAACTTTGGAAAGCCCAGAGATTACCGGAGGCTGTCGAAGGAACAGATAAGAGAAATTATAAAGGATGCGGGTATAGTAGGCATGGGCGGTGCAGGTTTCCCGACACATGTTAAGCTTACTCCGAAGGACGATGATGCCATAGAGTATGTTATTATAAATGGTGCGGAGTGTGAGCCATATCTTACATCAGATTACCGGATGATGATTGAAGAGTCTGAAAGACTGGTTAACGGTCTTAAGGTAATTTTAAGTCTTTTTACAAGAGCGAAGGGTGTAATTGCCATAGAGGATAATAAGCCTGATGCGATTGAAAAGATACAGAAGCTTATTCTTAACAATCCGGATATAAGTGTGTGCCCACTTAAGACGAAGTATCCGCAGGGCGGTGAGCGTTCTCTCATTTATGCAGTTACGGGAAGAAAGGTTAATTCATCCATGCTCCCGGCTGATGCGGGCTGTGTAGTAAGTAACGTGGATACGGCCATTTCAATCGGGATGGCTGTAAATGAGACGACTCCGCTTATAAGAAGAATTGTTACGGTTACCGGTGATGCGATTGATGAGCCGTGTAATTATAGTGTGCGAATCGGCATGAGCTACAGAGAGGTACTTGATGAGGCAGGCGGTCTTAACGGACCTGCAAAGAAGATTATTTCGGGCGGACCGATGATGGGTACGGCACTTTTTTCACTTGATGTCCCTGTTGCAAAAACAAGCTCGGCACTTCTTTGTCTTAAAAAGGATGCAGCAACAAAGCCTGAAAATGCATGTATACGATGTGGACGCTGCGTGAGTGTGTGTCCGGGGCATATTGTGCCACAGAAGGCTGCCGATGCCGCCCTGCATGATGATGTTGAAGGCTTTATTAAGCTTGGCGGTCTTGAATGCTGTGAGTGCGGCTGTTGTACTTATGTATGTCCGGCAGGAAGAAATCTTACACAGGCACTTAAGGAAATGAGAAAAAAGGCTCTTATGAGCCGTAAAAACGGAGGGAAGAAAGTTGAGTGACATGTATAATGTATCGGCATCTCCTCATGCCAGAAGTAAAGCCACAACTCAGAGAATAATGCTTGACGTTGCGATTGCATTAGTGCCGGCAGGGGCGTTTGGAATTTACAGATTTGGAATAAGGGCACTTCTTGTAATGTTTGTGTGTATTGCAGGAAGTATACTCACTGAATTTACTTATGAAAAGCTGATGAAAAAGAAGGTTACCATAACGGATGCAAGTGCGCTGGTCACAGGAATGCTTCTTGCATATAACCTTCCGGTGGGATTGCCTCTCTGGATGGCGCTTCTTGGAAGTATGTTTGCAATTTTAATTGTAAAGATGGTATTTGGCGGTCTTGGACAGAACTTTATGAATCCGGCACTTGGCGGCAGAGCTTTTCTTGTGGCTTCTTTCGGAAGCTATATGAATGATTTTTCGGCGGGAGCCGATGTAGTAAGCGGTGCTACCCAAAAGGCAGCTGACGTGGTAAGCAGTGCAACTCCACTTGCATCGCTTAAGGCAGGAGAAGCTGTTAATATTTTAGATATGTTTATCGGTAATATTAATGGTACAATTGGTGAGGTATCTGCGTGCTGTATTCTTATCGGTGCAGCTTATCTTGTCATAAGAAGGGTTATTAGCTTAAGGATTCCGTTAACCTACATATTAAGCTTTGCCGTATTTATGCTCATATTCGGCGGAAGGGGCTTTGATGTTTCTTTTCTGCTTTCGCACATTCTTGGCGGCGGTCTTATGCTGGGAGCCTTTTTCATGGCTACAGATTATGTGACGAGTCCGATTACCGTTAAGGGACAGATTATTTTTGGCATATTTTTAGGTATTCTTACAGGTATATTCAGAACCTATGGCGGTTCAACAGAGGGTGTGTCCTATGCAATCATCATTGGCAATCTTTTAGTGCCGCTTATTGAGAAGATTACTCTTCCCACACCTTTTGGAAGGGAGGGCCGTAAGCATGAAAAATAAAGAGACGATAGTTAATGCACTTATTCTTATGGCAATCACACTTGTATCAGGTTTTCTTTTAGGGTTTATGAATGACCTTACGTCAGAGCCTATTGAAAAGAATCGTAATGAACAGATACTTATGGCCAACAAGGCTGTGTTTCCTTCGGCAGACAGCTTTGAGGAAACAGAATCGAATAAGGCAGCAGTTGCAAATTCAGCGGAATTTATTGCTAAATCGGATATAAATGTCGGTAAGGTTACGATTAATGAGCTAAAGGAAGCAAGGGATGCTTACGGCGAAAAACTTGGATATCTTGTGACAGTAACCTCGCACGAGGGCTATGGCGGTGATATTACCATAGTTCTTGGAATTGATAATGATGGAAAGGTGCTCGGCATTGAGTTTACCACACTTGATGAGACGGTAGGCTTTGGCGCATCTGCATCCGAGCCTTGGTTTAAAAACCAGTTTGCCGGTAAAGAAGGACAGATTTCCTATACTAAAGGTGAACAGGCGGCAGATAATGAAATAAAGGCAATCAGTGGTGCAACAAAGACGACGAAGGCGGTTACTAATGCGGTAAACGCTGCCATATTCTTTGTAAATGCAGGGCTTAAGTAGGAGGCATCGGTATGAATAAATATTTAGAACGTGTATATAATGGTGTGATTAAGGAAAACCCTACATTTGTGCTCATGCTTGGTATGTGTCCCACACTTGCGGTTACCGTTAATGCCATAAGTGGTCTTCAGATGGGACTTACCACGGCGGCAGTGCTTATTATGTCAAATTTTATTATTTCACTGTGCAGGAAGATTATTCCGGATAAAATTCGAATACCGGCATATATCGTAATTGTAGCCACATTGGTTACGGTGGTTGAGCTTCTTTGTGAGGCATACCTTTATTCGGTATATGAGACACTGGGACTTTATCTTCCGCTTATTGTTGTTAACTGTATTATTCTTGGCCGTGCAGAAGCATATGCTTCCAAAAATGCGCCGTTACTTTCGGCTTTTGACGGACTTGGCATGGGACTTGGCTTTACGCTTGGTCTTACATCAATCGGTCTGGTAAGAGAGCTGCTTGGTGCGGGAACAATATTTAATTTTCAGATTATTCCTGATGCAATTGAGCCGGTTAAGATTTTTATCCAGCCTGCGGGAGCATTCTTTGTACTTGCATTCCTTACCATGCTTCAGAATGTATTTAAGCTTAAATCTGCTACCAATACGGAGGGCAGTGTGGAGAATAAGCTTGCATGCGGCGGTAATTGTATGGAGTGTAACGGCTTTCAGTGTGTTGCCAATAAAGAGGCTCTTGCAGAAAAAAAGGATAATTAAGAGAGAAGGTTAAGCTATGGAATACATTAGTATATTGATTGTTTCATCATTGGTAAGTAATGTTGTACTCAGCCGCTTTTTAGGATTGTGTCCTTTCCTTGGCGTGTCGAAAAAGGTAGAAACGGCAACCGGTATGGGTGCGGCAGTATTATTTGTTATCACGATTTCATCACTTGTGACTAGTCTTTTATATACATTTGTGCTTGAACCGCTGGGACTTGGATATCTTAAGACGATTGTATTTATACTTGTAATTGCGGCGCTGGTTCAGTTTGTTGAGATGGTACTTAAGAAGAGTATGCCGGGACTTTATCAGGCACTTGGAGTATATCTTCCGCTTATTACAACAAACTGTGCAGTTCTTGGTGTTTCACTTACCAACGTGCAGAATGGCTACAATCCGATTCAAAGTGTTTTAAACGGTGTTGGAACGGCGGGCGGCTTTCTTATTGCCATAGTAATTCTTGCAGGCATCAGAGAGCGTATTGAGTATAACGATATACCCAAGGCACTTAAAGGGTCACCTATCGTACTTATTACGGCAGGGCTTATGGCAATTGCATTTGCCGGCTTTGCGGGACTGGTATAGGAGGAAAACATGAATTTTCTGGGAATATTAATAGCAGCAGCACTGGTTGGCGGACTTGGTATAGTAATAGGACTTTTGCTTGGCGTGGCAGGAGAAAAGTTCAAGGTTGAAGTGGACGAGAAAGAGGTCGCGGTAAGAGAGCTTCTTCCGGGCAATAATTGCGGCGGCTGTGGTTTTGCAGGCTGTGATGCGCTTGCAAAGGCAATTGCAGAGGGTGAGGCAGCCGTAAATGCATGTCCTGTAGGCGGAGAAGCCGTAGGCTCAAAAATAGCCGAAGTTATGGGTGTTGAGAGTGCCCCGGGTGAAAGAATGGTGGCATTTGTAAAATGTGCAGGAACCTGTGACAAGTCAGAAGACAAGTATAATTATTTTGGTATAAGTGACTGCAGGATGGCATATGTAGTGCCGGGACATGGTGATAAAAAGTGCAGCTATGGCTGTATGGGACTTGGCTCATGTGTAAAGGCATGTCCGTTTGATGCAATACATATTGTAAACGGAGTGGCATTTGTTGATAAGGAAGCCTGTAAGGCATGTGGCAAATGTGTGGCAGCCTGTCCTAAGCATCTGATTGAGCTTGTGCCCTACAGCGCAGAATATAAAGTAAACTGCAGCTCTAACGATAAGGGTAAGGCAGTTAAGGATGCATGCCTGGCAGGCTGTATAGGCTGTTCACTCTGCGCAAAGAACTGTCCATCGGGAGCGGTTAAGGTTGAGAATAATCTTGCAAAGATAGATTATTCACTTTGTACCAATTGCGGTACATGCGCCACAAAATGTCCGGTTAAGATAATTCACGGTAACAACTGATAATAATTAAAATGTATGAAAAGGAGTCGTTATGATAAAGCGAAATGATATACTGCTGATACTGGGACTGATAATTTTAACGGCAGCAGGTATGATTGCAAGGAGCTTGTATTTTAACGGCTCCTCTGATTATGTGGAAATATGGCAGGATGGCAGGCTTACTGCGGCTTATCCGCTTGGTGTGGACAGGGAAGAGATATTTAAGAATGGTGAAGAAAATGGCGGGGGATATAATATTGTCACAATAAAGAATGGGGAAGTGTGTATAAGTAAGGCAGACTGCCCTGACAGGAACTGCGTTCATAAGGGCGCGGTATCAGAGCTTAATGAAACTATTATATGCCTTCCGCATAAGCTTGTGGTTAAGCTGTGCGGAAACAAAAAGGGCACTGCGCCGGATATTGTGGCAGAATAAGCTTCCGGGCATGGCAAAGGGCATTTGCACCGGAACATATGATTAAAAGAAACAGAGGTTAATTATGAAAGAGAATTATAAAGGCACAACCATAGCCTGTTTTATCGGATATATAGTGCAGGCGATTGTCAATAACTTTGTTCCGCTTTTGTTCGTGACATTTCAGAACAGTTATCAGATTTCATTGTCTAAAATAACGGCACTCATAACAATTAATTTTATCGTGCAGCTCTTTGTAGACATGCTTTCAGCGGGTTTTGTAGACAAAATAGGTTACCGTACATCCATAATTATGGCACATGTATTTTCAGCAGCAGGACTTATCCTGCTTACTTTTTTGCCGGAGCTTATGCCGGCTTCGCATACATTTGTGGGAATTGTGATTCCTGTTGTTATATATGCGATGGGCGGAGGACTTTTAGAGGTGCTTATAAGCCCGATTATTGAAGCCTGTCCTAACGATAATAAGGAAAAGGCAATGAGTCTTTTGCATTCATTTTATTGCTGGGGACACGTAGGAGTGGTGCTCATATCTACAGCGTTTTTTGCAGTTGTGGGAACCTTTGGGTGGAAGTATCTTGCGATTATATGGGCATTAGTTCCGGCTTTTAATATAATTTTGTTTGCCAGAGTTCCCATATATTCACTTGATGATGAGAATGTGCAGGGACTTACAATAAAACAGTTTTTTAAAAAGCCTGTTTTCTGGGTTCTTATGCTTATGATGATGTGTGCCGGTGCATCTGAGCAGTCAGTCAGCCAGTGGGCTTCTACATTTGCCGAGCAGGGACTTGGTGTCAGTAAAATGGCAGGTGACCTTGCAGGACCGATGGCATTTGCGGCTTTTATGGGTATGTCAAGGCTTATATATGGCAAATTCGGACATAAGTTAAATCTTAGCCGATTTATTAAATACAGCTGCATTCTCTGCATTATATCGTATTTGTGCATTGCCCTTGTACCGGTGCCGCAAATCAGCCTTATGGGGTGTGCGGTATGTGGTTTTTCAGTGGGCATTTTCTGGCCGGGAACATACAGCAGGGCGGCATCAATCATAAAAGGCGGTAATACTGCGTTATTTGCTCTGCTTGCACTTGCGGGAGATTTGGGCTGTTCGGCAGGACCGGCACTCGCAGGGCTTGTGTCAGATGCTGCCGGAGATAATCTTCGTATGGGGATACTTGCCGTAGTCATTTTCCCTGTATTACTGCTTGTGGGTGTATGGCTTCTGACCGGCAAAATTACTGCTTTCTGTAAGTCTTGACAAGCAGCGGAAGTTCGGCTATAAGCATGCCAATCCAGCCGGCAAGGTAAGAAAACGGAAGTGCTTCTATGCCGAGGTTTAAGCCAAATACCAGTGCGGTAGCGATTAAAACACGTACACCCATATTGATAAAGCTGCTTATGAGAGTGATTTTAAGGTCACCGATTCCCCTGAAAAAGCCTTGTATTCCGTTAGTAAAGGCAGGAAGGATATACATTATGGAAATCAGGTGAAGGTAAGTCACACCGTGATTTATTACTTCTGTGTCTTTGCCGAAAAGCTTCATGAGAGGGCGGGCAAAGATAAAGCATATTGCAAAAATGGCAACTCCATATATTGCTTCTAATATGATACCGCAGCAAAAGCCCTCCCGCATGCGGTCTTTTTTGCCTGCGCCCTTATTCTGCGCCATCAGTGCGGTCATGGCATGCGCAATATTCTGTTCTGGTATGTAGGCAAAGTCGTCTATACGGTTAACAGCAGTGAAGGCAGCAGAAACGGCCACACCCATGGTATTAACAATTGCCTGGATGCCAAGCTTTCCAAGCTGTACGGTTGCCTGCTGCATGGCAGATGCCCAGCCGTAAGCAACGGTTTTCTTTAGTAATGAAGAGTCGAATACAAGCCATTTTCTGCCAAGGCGGAGAATAGGTACTTTTTTCTGAATATAAATAATGCAGAAAAGGCAGCAGAGAGCTTCACTTATAACGGTGGCAATCGCACAACCGCTGCTTCCTGCATCCAGAATGATAACGAAAAATAAATCTCCGAAAATATTAAAAACTGCACTTATAATTAAGAAGTATAGAGGAGAATTACTGTCCCCGAGTGCTCTTAATGTGCTTGAGAAAAAGTTATATAAAAACGTAAATACAAGTCCGATAAAAATAATGCGCAGATACTGTGTGGTAATACCAAGAATCTCAGGGTCTACCTGCATCAGTTTTAAAATCGGTACGGCAAATATAATACATATAACTGTTAAAAAAATGGAAAATATGACACCTGAGAGCATGGTAGTGCTTATCTGCCGCTTTAGCGTGTCATATTCCTTTGCACCGTACTGTGTGCCCATAAGAATCCCCGCACCCATACAAAGACCATTTAAAAATAAAATCATAAGAGTGCTTATGGGATTACATATGCCGACAGCGGCAAGTGCTTCCTTGCCGACGAAGTGTCCGACTATGATACTGTCTACGGCATTGTATGTAAGCTGAAACAGATTGCCAAGTATCAGAGGAATCGTGAATTTTATTAAAAGAGGCATAATTTTACCGGTTGTCATATCCTTTGTCATGATGAAAACTCCTTTATTAATCTGATTGCTGCAAAGCTATTTGTATTAAAAAACACTGCAATCTTATATTAAATATGTTTAGGAAAAATGTCAAGATGTTGTTGATAACAACAACTGGAACTTAGGTGCGTTTAATACTTGTTTTTTTGCCTGTTATGTGACATAATAAAAGGTATATACGAGGATTGGAGATATTTATGCAAAGACGAAGTTACCAAAAAGCGGTATGGGGCGGAATGATGGTTGCACTTGCATTTATACTAGGCTATATCGAATTTTTGATACCGCTTCCTACAGGCATACCCGGAGTTAAATTAGGACTTGCCAATCTTGTAATATTTGCGGCAGTTTATCTTATGGGGGCAGGGGAAGCATTTACAATTATGGCGGTGAGGGTTTTGCTCACGGCACTTACCTTTGGTAATCTGTTTTACGGGCTGTTTAGTATTGCAGGAGGAGTTTTAAGTCTTTTGGTGATGCTTTTTTGCAAAAAAAGACAGATATTTGGAATGGTGGGTGTAAGTGTAGCCGGCGGAGTGAGCCATAATGCCGCACAGATACTGGTGGCCGTGGCGGTATTAGAAATGCCGGAGCTTGCGTGGTACTTTCCGGTGCTTCTTTTCTCAGGAACTGTGGCAGGAGCAGTCATAGGATTTACCGGCGGACTTTTGCTTGAAAGGGTAAGCGGAATTTATAATAGAGGTGCTAATAATGAAATATAGGATTCTAACATTTGCGATAATAATATCTGTGCTCTTTACATTTAATGGATGTGTAGTAAAGATGTATGAAGAGTATAAGAAAGAGAATAAAGAAAAATTTAACGAAACAACACTGACGGAGGAAGAAACTGTCAGCCAGACTAAAAAAACGGCTTCGTTTCTTGGCATGATTGATGAGGTTGATATGGAAAATAAGCTTGTCAATGTGAGAAATTTAGAGACGGATGAGCTTGTGTCATACAGCTATACGGGTGCTACTGATGTCAGGGATAAGTATGGCAAAATTATGACAATTGCGCTTGTTGAGCCGGGGTATATTGTGGACTGTGAGTACAGGACTGAAAACAACTGTATGACTAAAATTTCTGCATCCAATGAGGGCTGGGAGAATCTGCGTGTACATAACTGGAAGTATTCTGCTGAAGAAAATTATCTTAAGATAGGCAATCAGTATTATGATTTATATGATTATAAGATTGTATCGGCAGAGGGAAGCCAGATAGATATCAGAGAGCTTTCAGAGGTTGATGAGCTTATTGTGAGAGGCCGTGAGAATAAAGTTTACTCGATAAGCGTACTAAAGGGACATGGTTACATAAGCTTAAGAAATGAGGCATATTTTATAAGCGGTATAATTACGGTTGGCAATGAGGCAGGATTTGAGGTTACGGATGACATGCTTATTATGGCGGGCGAGGGTAAGCATATCCTCTCCATAAGTAAAAATGGTGTCGGAGGTTCAGTTGAGGTTGAGGTTAAGCGTAATAAGGAAATAGTAGTAGACGTAGGAGAATTTCAGGGAGAGCTTAAAGAATATGGAAGCATCAGCTTTAAGATTAATCCTGAAGGAGCCAGACTGTATATTAACGGCAGACAGAAGCTGTACGATGAGCTTGTGGAACTTGCCTTTGGAACATATAAGATAGCGGTAGAAGCAGAAGGCTGTGTGCCCTATATCGGGGATTTGGTAGTTGGCAGTACATTTATGAGAAAGACTATTTCACTGGGACTTCAGGATGTTAAAGAGGAAGAGACCACTACCCTGACTGATGGCGAGAAGGAAAGTACGGATGAGACAACAACCACGGCTGAAAGTGTGACAGGCGGGGAGAATGAGACGAGTGCTGCAGAAATAACATCATCAGCGGCAACAGCAACAGATGTACAGAAGGAAAGTGCAGGAATTGAAGAAGCTATGCCGGAGCCGGAGACTACTGTTATTTATACCGGAGCCGGGGATGTTTCAAAATATAAAATTAATATAGATACACCGACAGGGGCAGAGGCATATTTTGACAGTGAATATATAGGAACTGTTCCTGTGTCAATTCCTAAACAGAGCGGTATTCATACCATAATATTCAAAAAAGAGGGTTACAAGACCAAGGCATATACC
>CAZBHM010000002.1:0-44909 GCA_964491975.1 uncultured Lachnospiraceae bacterium
GGATTAGCCTTCTTATATCCGGGAAGCGGTTCTGCGCACGGATTAGAAGCATCCGTAATTGTATCACCTACTGCCGTATCCTTTACATTCTTGATGCTTGCAGTAAAATAGCCTACCATGCCTGCACTAAGCTCATCACACGGTATAAACTGCCCTGCTCCAAAATATCCTACCTCGACAACATCCGCCGTTGCGCCTGTTGCCATCATTTTTACCTTGCTGCCCTTCCTTATGCGGCCCTCCTTAACCCTGAAAAATACAATTACACCCTTATATGAATCATATACAGAGTCAAAAATAAGTGCCTTAAGGGGTGCATCTGCATCTCCCTCAGGTGCCGGAAGCTTATTTACAATAGCTTCAAGCACATCCTCTATATTAAGTCCTGTCTTGGCCGAAATCTTAGGTGCATCCTCCGCTTCAATTCCGATAACGTCCTCAATCTCTGCCACAACCCTGTCAGGCTCTGCGCTCGGTAAATCTATCTTATTAATAACCGGAACGACCTCCAGATTATGGTCAATTGCAAGATATACATTGGCAAGTGTCTGTGCTTCTATTCCCTGCGCCGCATCCACAACAAGTATGGCTCCCTCGCAGGCTGCAAGGCTTCTCGACACTTCATAATTAAAATCTACGTGTCCCGGTGTATCAATCAGATTGAAAATATATTCATTACCGTCCTTGGCTTTATAGACTGTTCTTACCGTCTGCGCCTTTATGGTAATTCCTCTCTCTCTTTCAAGGTCCATATTATCAAGCACCTGCGCCTGCATCTCTCTGTCCGTAAGGAGACCCGTCCTTTCAATAATACGGTCAGCAAGTGTTGACTTGCCATGGTCTATATGTGCTATTATACAAAAATTACGAATTTTACTCTGGTCAACAGATGACATATTCTAGTCCTCCCATTCTAACACTTCACATAAATTTTAAAGGATATGGACATTATTGTCAATCAGAAGTTTTCATATTTTATCAGCCGTTACCCATGCTCACCATGTACCGTTTTCCATTATATCGTGCTGCACTGACAACGGTATTGTTAACGACATAGCCCTCATACTCTCCACTGCCTTCATTTAAGCCTTCCGCATATGTTATGCCAGCAGCAGTTGCAGGCTCATCCCTTGATTTCTCCGGATTATCATCTATAACAACATATCAGTATGACGGGTTACTCTGTGCCGATACAATATATTCATTCTCATACTTAAGCTCCATATACTGTATTTCCATTTCCGTCATGTTGTCCTTTTCCATATAGGCTGAAAGCCATGCCTCATATTCAGAATTATCCATGGCATTACTATAATCCCACTCACCATTTAACATTACACAATATACAATACCGTCTCCATCCTTATCCACATTCTCCGGAAATTCCGTATTTTCCCAGGTTGTATTATTTTTATCCCATGCATCCACAATTGCCACTTTATCATATGTATCCGTACTGCGATTGTATTCATAAAGACGATACGGCCAGAAATCTTCAAGCCCCGGTGCCCTGCCATGATTATGTGAAGCATATGCAAATATTATACCGTCCGGGCCATTACTGTATATTTTTATGGTCGGATACTCCGCAAATTCTTCTTTAAGTTCATTGGTTTCTGCATCATATCCATATATCTTGGTTATCATACCGCCGTTATATGTGGTAACATAGTTAATGATAAGCTCCTCATACCCATCACCGTCAACGTCAAATACCGCAAAGGTATTAAGTGACATATCACCTCCATCATACTCACCGTAATCACTATCCGGCAGTTCTCCCTGCAGAATATTATCAAGCAAGGTTTCATAAGCGTATAAATGCTCATTCTTTTTATGCCATGGTTCATATTGTGACACAAATGGATTAAATTCATCATATGACTGCTTAAGCATTTCTAAATTAGAAAGCGAATCCGTATCTGTAAGTTCTTTCATGTCACGCCAGCCTATATTCGCCTTATACTTATCCGCTGTAAAAAATACATCATCCGCCATTGTACTATGACGTTCTTCGCTTATTTCATTACCATGTGAATCCCAATAAGTAATGCTTCCCACCTCTTCACCATAGTTCTGCACTTCTCTTGTAAGCATATTTACTTCTAATTTGCCGTCTTTAAGCGAAAGTACATTCTTTAGTATATAATATGTTGTTCCTTCTCTTATAAGATCATACTCTACGTAATAATATGTATCTGTACCTGAAACATAATACATGTCAACTGTATCTTCTATAATGTCAGGCTGTGAAATGCCTTCTACAAAATTTGTCTCACATTCCACAAGCGCATCAAAGGTCTCATTTACCTCATAAAAATGACTATATGTAAAATTGCCTGTTCCACCCATATTAGCGGCTATAACCTCAAGTCTGCCATTTTTGTCAAGGTCACATACCGCATATGAACATACATCATTTGCATAATCAGGACTAATCTTCCACATATTTATATTTTCTTCAATCAAACTTATCTGAGCATATACACTAACACTGCCTGTATATTTCTGATAAAGCTCTGAATATCTTGATGCAGATATTTCTTTATCATTATAATAATAGGTTCTGAACGTATCTGCGGCATTCTCCTGATTATACATGACAAGCGTGGCACTATCAACTATTCTGTCCGCACTAAGATATTTATCAAACCTATACCATATCCTACCCTCATGCGTGGTATCTCTGTGTACAATATTTACTCCACCATCACTGCCAATACTATATGAAAGCTCGCCCGCGGTTCCCTCTCCTTCCGCAAACACATTAACTGCTCCGTCCGAAGCATCAAGATACATACCACCGTATGGTCCTGATAATATAAGCTCTCTTTCTCCGTCATTGTCAAGGTCAATCATCTCACCGACACTGTAAGAGTCCCATGACTCCCCGCTCATGTCAAGCTCCGAAATATTAAATGTGCCATTTAAAGTACCGGGTCTTGATGCATTAATCTCTCCCTTTAAAAATGCATCAAGCAGCTCTGTATCAACCTTTGTTTCAGCAGTATCTGATATTCCCACACTTGCTGTCGTTGTTTCTTCACTTCCATCCTCCCTGCTTCCCCTTCCCGGAATAGTCATAAAAGCAACCACGCAAAACACCACAAGCACTGCCAGACCAGCAATTATTATACTGCTGCTTTTTCTTTTCTTCATAATATTTTTCACACGCCTTTCTGTATTAGATTCCCCAAATGAAAGTCCTACCAAAAAACCGCTCCGTTTCACTGAAAATTCAACAAGTGTTCTGGCATATGCCTTTCTGTCCGCAGCAGTTGCCCTGCTAAGTACAGCTTCATCACAGAACATTTCCATATCCTGATTCATTCTGTGTACTGCAAGCCATACAAGTGGATTCCACCAGTGCAGTACTATACACAAAATCCCAAGAGCCCTTATAACCGGGTCATGATGTCTTATATGTGTTCTCTCATGCTTAAGTATATGCTCCTCTTCTATTGCTTCAAGGCCGTATGGAAGAATGATTCGTGGCCTTACAAGTCCTATTACAAATGGCGATCTTACATTTTCAGAAAGCCAGACATCATCTGAAGTTCTTATCGCAAAGGCTATCTTTCTCCTTATAATTATATACTGTACCACATAAAATAGTGCCGCAAGCCCTGCGCCCATATAATATACTACACTAAGGTATTTAAAACTCCGTTCGCTGCCAAAAGCTTCAATTATTAATGCAAATATACTTTCTCTCTGTATTTTGTCATTCTTGTCACCAGCCTTCAAACCGTCACCGCTCATCATATCGTCAGTATCTCCCATCAAAGGTGGTACCTCTGATTTGCCGGTCTGATTCCTTATTTCCTCCAGTATTTTATCATATACCCCTGTACCATTATCCACATCCTTAATATATTCCTGATTATTTATCCCCATATTATTTGTATTCTGCCCTACACTATTGCCAGAATCAGCAGAAGAATACACTGCACCTTCCACAAAACCACCTATATCGGGCTGCAGGCTAAAAGAGGTTTCTATAAATACCGGACACAAAAGTCTTAATCCCACAAGTCCCCAGAGAACATATACATATATCTTTGGATATTTTTTAAGAAGTCTTCTTGCTGCCAGTACTATAAGAATCAGTACGCATGCCTGAATACTCATACTCCATAAACGTATTGCAATCCTAAGTGCAGACATTATTCATCATCTCCCGCTTCATCAATAATACGTCTTATCCGTTCTACATCCGACTTAGAAAGCTTCCTGTCCTTAAGGAATGCCGCAAGAAATGCCGGAATATTGCCATTACTTGTACGCTTTAAGAGTTCCTCGCTTTCTTCCCTGTCCACCTCTTCCTTTGTTACAATGGCACTTACAATGGTATTCTCATTCTTTACGATTCCCTTATCAATAAGCTTTTTAAGAACCGTATATGTAGTAGACTTCTTCCAGCCAAGCTTCTCATTGCAAAGCCCGACAAGCTTAGGACTCGCAACCGGCTCATTCTCCCACAATATTGTTAAAAACCTGTACTCACTTTCAAATATCTTCTGCATAAAACCTATACCTCCGTGGTCTATTCTAATAGTCTATGCATAGTTTATCACAATAGACCAGATATGTCAATACTACAACAGCCAGCACGCAGTGCATTTTTACAAATATTACTGTGCTGACTAAACCGTTGCTTTTACCAATATATTACCAATATATTTTTTTCAAGACTTATAGACATTTTTTTATTATTGTGCTATACTATCTGACAGCGCAAACAAAGGAGGATTGCCATGATTCTATCAACTATCCGCTTTAAGAAAACTAATGACAAAGCAATCGTCCCCACTTATGGGACAGAGTACTCGGCCGGTGCCGACATGTACGCCTGCATTGATACTTCGGTAATTATAGAGCCCGGAAAGACTGTTCTTATTCCAACCGGACTCGCTCTTGAAATTCCCGAAGGTTATGCAGGCCTTATTTATGCCCGAAGCGGTCTTGCAGTAAAAAAAGGTATAGCCCCTGCAAATAAGGTAAGCGTTATCGACTCAGATTATCGTGGTGAGATACAGATTCCTCTCCACAACCATTCTGAAAATCCGGTAACCATTGATGTTGGAGAACGTATTGCTCAGATTATTTTTACACCGTATCTTAAGGTTAACTTTGAAGAAAGCGAAAATCTTACTGATACAGAGCGCGGTCTTGGTGGCTTTGGCTCCACTGGCCGTATGTAGCAGCATAAGCAGCAGCCACTGCCAGCCGGTGTGATGCCGGCATTTTTTCTAATTTATATACAACAGGAGGTTTTCATGAGACATTTACTTAATCCTTTAGATTTTTCAGTTGAAGAGCTTGATGAGCTTATGAATGTGGCAGAAGACATTAAAGCTGACCCTGCCAAGTATGCAGAGGTCTGCCACGGCAAAAAACTTGCGACTCTTTTCTATGAACCCAGTACACGTACACGTTTAAGCTTCGAGGCTGCAATGTTAAATCTTGGCGGAAGCGTTCTTGGTTTTTCCTCTGCTGACAGCAGCTCCGCTGCCAAGGGCGAAAGTGTTTCCGATACCCTTCAGACAGTTTCATGCTATGCAGATATTTGTGCAATGAGACATCCCAAGGAGGGTGCTCCTTTAGTTGCCTCACGCAAATCTTCAATCCCTGTTATCAATGCAGGCGACGGTGGACACCAGCACCCTACGCAGACACTTACGGACTTACTTACCATCCGTTCGTTAAAGGGCAGACTTGATAACCTTACAATCGGTCTCTGCGGTGACCTCAAATTTGGACGTACCGTACATTCACTTATCAATGCGCTTGTACGCTATGAAAATGTACGCTTTGTACTTATATCACCTCCTGAGCTCCGCATACCAGACTACACTCGTGATGAGGTCTTGAAGAAAAATAACATTCCATTTAAAGAGGTTACCCAGCTTGAAGATGCAATGCCGGAGGTTGACATTCTCTATATGACACGTGTCCAGCGTGAACGTTTCTTTAACGAAGAAGAATATATCCGTATGAAGGACTGCTATATCTTAACAAAAGAAAAAATGGCACTTGCAAAAGAGGACATGTTCATACTCCATCCGCTTCCACGTGTTAACGAAATTGCCGTAGAGGTAGATGATGACCCGCGTGCCGCTTACTTTAAACAGGTACAGTACGGTGTTTACATCCGTATGGCACTCATACTTAAGCTTTTAGAGATTACCGTATAAAGGAGGAAATATCATGTTAAACGTCGGACAGTTAAATGAAGGTGTCGTTTTAGACCATATCAAAGCAGGTAAGGCGATGGAGATTTACCATCATCTCGGCCTTGGCAAAATGGACAATGTAGTTGCCATAATAAAGAATGTTCCAAGCAAAAAAATGGGCAAGAAGGATATTATCAAGATTGAAACTTCTCTTAATGATGTTGACCTTGACATTGTAGGCTATATAGATGATAAGATTACCGTAAATATTATTAAAAACGGTGAGATTTCTGAAAAGAAGATACTTACTCTTCCAAAAAGAATCACTAATGTTCTTCACTGTAAGAATCCCCGCTGCATCACATCCATCGAGCAGGGCTTAGACCACGTATTTACACTTACAGATGAAGCAAATAAAATTTACCGCTGCCTTTACTGCGAAGAAAAGCAGGGTTAATATCAGGGGACAGGTGTTATTAATGCCTGTCCCCTTAAATTTAATGTCTCTGCAAATGACCTTTCTGCTTACAGCGCATAAGGTTTGTAAACTGCTTTTACCCGTCTGTCTGTCGCAGTCAAGGTTTTTCCGTCTTCACCGGTAAACTCTGCCGTATAATCCTCAGGCTGATTAAACTTAAGGCCGGAAAGTGTATTGCCCACGCCGTCCACAATTCCTGCTTCCTTCATTTTTAGAAGCTGCGTCGCAATAATTGAAGCTACATTTTTTGCACCTGCATAGGAAAGATGCAGAGTGTCCTCTTTAACACCGGTCTCTCTGTTATAAAGGTGGTAATTCTGCTCAACATAAGTTCTTCCTATCCTTGCATACCATTCTCCCGATATTTTCGCGCAGTCTGCAAGAAATACATTTTTATCCGCTGAAAGCTCTCTTATCGAATCTGCGAATGCACAAAGTCCGCTGCCCTCAGGTACTTCGAACTCTCCTACCTCCTGTCCATTTGCCTTTTTCCAGAACTTAGGTGTCTGCATCGCAGTCACAAGAACAGGCGTAATGTCTTTCTTGCGACACTCATCAATCATTTTTGTAAGATAGAGCACCATTTCCTCTTTGTTACTGTATGTCCGGTCATTAATGCCTTCCTCTATAAGAAAATAATCTCCCGGCTGTCCATGTTTAATTACACCCGGAAATGCAAGCTCATACCAGCTCTTTGCATAAGTTCCGCCACCTGCGATATTAGTTACGGCTATATCATCCGCGGGTACAAACTGCGAAAACACCTGTCCCCAGCCTGTCTGATATCTTCCGTTATCCGGTTCTTTTTCTTCAATCGGATAATAGTTACTTGCCGTAGAATCACCGCCAATATATATATGAACCCTGCGCGTTTTAAGTGATGTTGCTCTTCTAACCTCCACTGCCGCAAGTCCCAGGTCCTTTTCACCAAGACTTATTCTTGCCACACCGCCTTCCACGCATACATCTTCCATGAGATATGTATAAGGTGTACCGCTTCCACTTCTTCCGCCGGTTCCCGGGTTGCCTACATTCGTTCCAAGGGATGCGCCGTTTACTTTCACTGTTGAGCGGCCACGACCTGACTTAGTAATTCTTATATTATAGAATCCATCAGGCACTGCCACCGCAAAATATCCATTTTCATTGCCAAGATTAACTCCTTCTGTTGAATCACCCACTTCATCATTGAATCCACACAGATTAGAGCCATCGTACTTAAGGGATGCCGGTATTTTTACATAACCCTGATCGCCTGTATAAAGGCTATAGTAACAGCAGTTACCAAGACTGAATTTAAGAACCGGTGACACCTCTATTGCCGTAACAACAGCATTATCTGCTGCCGGCCCACCTATATTATCATTTTTTATAACCACGTTTAGTATGCCTTTATCATCCGCCACACGCATATCTTTTTGGGATATTGTGCCGTCACTATAAAGCATGGTAACCTGATAATCCGTGTTTGGACCATAATTGACCATTTTCTTAACATCCACTGCTACTGCACTGTCCATTTCTGACACAGCTTCATTGATATAGAAATATCTGTCAGTATCATATGTTCTTGCAATGCTAAAATCAACCGCATCCTTATGTATAATCTCAATTTCAGCTTCTGCAAGCTTTTGTAAATCTTCTTCGGTGGCAGAATATTTCTCTATACCATACACAATAAATTTGCGGGATACCGAAGCATCGTCTATGGTTGCCCTTACCATCGCAAATGTTAGCGTCTCTTTGCAAGCCTCCTCTTTTACAACAAGCCTTCCATCCACAACACTGACATTTTCATTACTGAACTCCCACTTAACACTTACAAATCCTGTATCTGTTATCGGCTCACCATACTGGTCAATGAAATCTGTGATGCTAATATTAACTGCTTCACCCACTTTTACAGTATCTGCCGCCATATTAATTTTAAATTCAGCAACTCTCTGTGCTTCACGTACATGAAGTGTTGCAGTTGCCTTATCAGTCTCATCCTTTACTGATGTTGCCTCAATTATGATATCAGTACCATTAATATCACCCGCAATATAATTCTCAGTTACCGTAACAACACCATCACTGCTTATAAGTGAGCCCTTTGAAGAGCTTATTATTTTCCAGATAACCTCAGTCTCCGAAGCCACAAATGGCAACGTTCTTGCTACTTTACCCGGATGTGGTGCATAAATATAGTTCTGCCCGCCTGTTATTAACATTTTGAACCTCCTCATTTTGCAAAAGCGGACACCGCCATAGATTAACCATTGCCTGTGCCCGCCACCATTAATAAATTAATTGTAACAGTTTATTACTGTGCATAAGCCTCGTAAACTGCTTTTACACGCTTTGTTGTTGCTGTTGTCTTATTACCGTCAGCACCGGTAAATTCTACAGTATAATCTTCTATTTCATTAAAACTTAAAGCATCAAGTGTCTTACCTTCGCCGTCCTTAGTGCCGGCTGCCTTCATATTGGCAAGCTCTGTTGCCACAACGCTCGCAATATTCTTTGCACCATCATAAGAAAGATGTAAATTATCCTCTACTGCTCCTGTCTCTGCATTATAAAGATGATAATTCTGTGTTACATAGGTCTTTCCTATCTTTGCGTACCACTCAGCCGTTACCGCGCCGCTGTCAACAAGGAACACCTTCTTTTCCGCAGCAAGTGTTCTCATTGCCTCCATAAAACTTGCGAGACCGCCTCCCGTAGGAGTTGCAAATTCCTCTTCACTTCCCCAGAACTTAGGCATCTGCATGGTTGTAACCATAACAACAATTACACCCTTTTCACGACACTCATCTATCATCTTTGTAAGATACTCTACCATTTCTTCCTTATTGCTGTAGCTTCGGTCATTAATCCCCGCCTGAATAATGAAATAGTCCCCCGGCTGTGCATTCTGAATTACACCCGGGAAGGTTGATTCATACCAGCCCTTTGCATATGTACCACCGCCTGCAAGGTCCGTCACAACTACATCATCTGTTACATACTGTGAAAATACCTGGCCCCAGCCTGTCTGATATCTTCCTGCTGCCGGTTCTTCACTCTCTATTGGATAATAATTACTTACAGTAGAATCACCGCCAATATATACATGAACTCTTCGCTCAGTAAGTGTGGTTGCTCTTCTTATCTCAACAGCTGCAAGATTCCAGTCTTTCTCTCCAAGACCTATTCTTATAGTACCGCCCTTAATATTAACATCCTCCATAAGATATGCAATAGGAGTTATACCTTTTCTTCCGCCTTTACCAGGATTACCTATATTCATACCATGTGAAGCACCATTCACCGTAACGGTAGAACGTGTTGTCTTAGGCTTGACAATACGGATATTGTAAAATCCGTCCGGTACTGCTGCAACAAAAAGTCCCTCTGAAGCAGAGCTCTGCATGTTTACGCCCTTTGCATTATCATTTACACTTCCATAAAAGCCTGCGAGCACAATTCCATCATATTCCTGGTCAGCCTTAAGCTTAACATAACCATTCTCCTCTGTGTAAGCCGTATCACCGCCAAGACTGAATTTAAGCACTGGTGTCACCTCTACAGCAGTTACATTTCCTGTCCACGCAACACTTACCTTACCGGATTCATCCGCACGCATATCAGTCTGTGTAATCGTTCCGTCAGCATTTAATAAAGTTACCTGATAATCTGTATTGGCACTGTAATTAACCATTCCCGTAACATCAACCAAAAGAGAACTCTTACCTGCCACATCCTTATTAACATATAAATATTTGCTTGTGTCATGAACTCGTGCCACATTGAAATCAATTTCTATATTTCTTATAATATTAATCTCTGCCTTGGCAAGCTCTGTCCTTACCGCTTCAGATACCGTATAGTTATCTTCGCTGCAGATAACAAATCTTGCTTCAGCATAGGCACCATTAAGATTAGCCCTTACCGCTGCAAATGTAGGCTCTGTTACCTTTGTACGCACAACAAGATTACCCTTTACAACGCTTGTTGTATCGTCACTAAATTCCCATACAAGGCCATCTGCATCAACGGCTATCTCCATAGCCTCACCATACTGATCCTTAACATTAATCAGCGAAAGCGGAGTCGGTTCTCCAATCTTAACAGTCTCCGCAAGTGAAACTTCAAAGCTTACCGCCATCTGCGGCTCGCGTACATGAAGTGTGGCTGTTGCCTTCTTAGAAGCATCCTTATTGGAGGTTGCCTGAATTATAATATCTGAGCCATTAATGTCACCATAAATATAACTGTCAGTAATAGTAATAACACCGTTATTATCTACCGTTGCACCATCAGATGTACTTACTATCTCCCACTTAACATCGGTAAAAGCTTCTGTTTCCTTTCCATCCGTAACAGCTGCCACAAATGCCGGAGCCGATATTGTTTTGCCCGCTCCCGGTGCGTACACATACTCTGCACCTCCTGAAATAACAAGCTCGCCTCTTTCAGCAAGACTCTTTGTTGTCGTTTCAGCGGCAGTTGTTGTAGCAGTAGTTGTTGAAGCATCATCCTGATTATTGCAGGCTGCCGAAAGTGAAAGTACCATCGCACTGCCCACTATTACCGCAAATTTCAAATTTTTTTTCATGTCACTATCCCCTTTACTTAAAGCTTTACAGTAACAAAAATATCATAAATTGCCTTTATTGCCTTTTCAAAGTCAGCTTCACTTACACCTACAATTATATTAAGCTCACTTGAACCCTGATCAATCATCTTAACATTAACATGTGCATGCGCAAGTGCTGAGAAAATACGGCCGGCTGTACCGCGGTTAGATTTCATGCCACGGCCTACAACTGCAACAAGTGCAAGATCTGACTCAATTTCAATCGCATCAGGAGAAACACTTCTGTGTATTCCAGCCAATACCTCCTGCTCCTTACTTTCAAACTCTGACTGCTGAACTATAACGCTCATCGTATCAACACCTGAAGGCATATGCTCAAGTGAAATATCACACTTTTCGAATACCTCAAGAACCTTGCGGCAGAATCCAACCTCTGAGTTCATCATATCCTTTTCAACGCTTATAGCAGTAAAGCCCTTCTTTCCTGCTATACCCGTAACCGTATATTCAGATTTCTTTGACGTACTTTCAACAATCATCGTACCAGGGTCTTCCGGGTGATTGGTATTCTTAATATTAATCGGAATGCCTTCCTTTCGTACCGGGAAAATCGCATCCTCATGAAGCACTGAAAAGCCCATGTATGCAAGCTCTCTTAATTCCTTGTATGTAATTGTATTAATAACCTCAGGATTTTCAACTATACGCGGGTCTGTCACAAGCACACCTGAAACATCCGTCCAGTTTTCATATAAATCAGCCTTAATTGCCCTTGCCACAATCGAGCCGGTAATGTCTGAGCCGCCTCTTGAAAATGTCTTAATCGTGTCATTAGGCATTGAACCATAAAATCCCGGAATTACGGCATTATTTATTCCGCTTAAACGCTCTGCCATAATCTTATTGGTCTTATCTGCATCAAATACACCTTTATCATTAAAAAAGATTACTTCTGCGGCATCAATAAATTCAAAGCCAAGGTAACTGGCAAGAAGAATACCATTCAAATACTCACCTCTTGAAGCTGCATAATCACGACCTGCCTTACCCACGAAGCAAGCCTCCATAATCTCAAATTCTTTGTCAAGTGAAACCGTAAGTCCGAGCTCATTAATAATCTCGTTATAACGCTCGCGGATTGCATCCATAAGATGTGAATACTTCTGTCCCTTAGATGCAGCCGTATAACACTCATAGAGCATATCCGTAACCTTAGTATCCTTTGGATTTCTCTTACCCGGTGCTGAAGGCACCACATATCTTCTGTTGCTGTCTGACTTAATAATATCAGCTACCTTGCGAAACTGCTCGGCACTTGCAAGTGAACTTCCGCCGAACTTTACTACTTTAATCATAACGCTTCCTCCATCTGTCTAAAGGCACTTAGCCGTTCTGTACTCAATTATACGCATACTCTGCCCTTTTTTCAAGCCTTTTTATATTGTTTTAGCTTTCTTCTCCTGATTTTATACCAAAAAAGCAGGTTACTGCAAAGCATACTACAAGTAAAACTGCGCCTGCCATAACACCCGGTGCAGTAACTTCCATATTATATTCAGCCTTTGTGTTTAATAAAATTGCCCCCGGTGATGCTGCCACAAGGCCAAGTATTGCACTAAAGGTAAGTGCTGCAAATCTCTTAAACAAAAAGTCTATAAGCTTTGCAACTGCCACAATTCCTACTATTACACCAATACCAAATGGTACAAGAACAACACAGCACTCAAAAAATGCCGCAAAATCCAGTGCAAAAACTGCATCCATACATTTATTAATATTAGTAAGAATCGTATCGTAATAACCAAGTACCATGAGCATCATCGAACCACTTACTCCCGGTATAACCATGGTTGCCGAGGCAATAACGCCTATAAAGAAAAGCAATATTATCTGCAAAAGCCCTATTTGCTTTTCAGCATCCGATACAATCTTTCCGTTAAGAAGTGCCATGCCAAGCACTAACAGACAGAATATAATAAATGTTGCTGCATGCGGCAGGCCGAATTTTTTCTGCTCCTTAACAAGATTTTTGTTAAGCGATACTAAAAGAAGCGGAATACCGCCAAGCACAAGCCCGATAAATGCAAGTGCCGTAGGCAGCGCATAATTGACAAGCAGAAAGTCTATTGCCTTTGCAAATCCGACTATACCTATTGCCATGCCAATTAATACCGTTATAAGAAAAACTATGTTCTTTTTCCAGTCTTTACGGATTGTCGTAATAGAATTAATAAGTCTTTCATATATACCAAGTGATACTGCCATCGTGCCGCCGCTTACACCCGGGATTATGTTGGCAACACCTATTACCACACCCTTTAAAATATTAAATACTGCCTGCATTATTTCCGTCCTTTCACAAATTCCCCAAGCACTTCTGTAAGTCTCTTCATCTGCACATCCGTACCAATGGTAATTCTTAAATAGTTATCAATACGAGGTTTATTAAAATGCCGTACTATAATGTTATGATTGCGGAGATATACAAAAATGTCCTTTGCATCATAATCCGGGTGCATTGCAAAAATAAAGTTGGTTTTCGAGTCCTGGAACTTAAATCCAAGCTCTGCAAGCTCTTTTTTTGTCCACTCTCTCGTTTCAATAACCTTCTTACAGATTTCCTCAAAATAAGCCCTGTCATTTACTATTTCCACGCCAAGCTCTATGGCCGGATAATTCATGGTATAAGAATTATATGACTGCTTAACTGCATTAAGTGCCGCTATCAGCGAAGGATTGGCACATGCATAGCCGATTCTTAAGCCTGCCGCTGCACGTGACTTTGAAAATGTCTGAACCACAACAAGATTATCATACTGGTTAATAAGTGAAAGTGCCGACTTTGCTCCAAAATCAACATATGCCTCATCTACTATGACTATAACATCCCTGTTATGCTTAAGTATATCCTCTATAAATGAAAGAGGTACCGAAAGTCCCGTAGGCGCATTCGGATTAGCAATGACTATTCCGCCATTTTCACCATAATAGTCATCCGCACATATCAAAAAATCATCATTAAGAGCCTTTGTCTCATACGGAATCCTAAAAAGCTCTGCCCACACATCATAAAATGAATATGTAATATCCGGAAACAGCACCGGCTTATCTGAGTTAAAAAATGTCATAAAGCACTGTGCAAGTACATCATCTGAACCTACGCCCACAAACACCTCAGACGAATCCAGTCCATAGAAACTTGCAATTGCATTTACCAGCCTGCTCACATTAGGATCCGGATATCTGGTAAATGCATTCACATCAAGATTAGCAAGCTTCTTCATGGCACCCGGTGCCGGCGGATATGGATTTTCGTTAGTATTAAGCTTAATTATATCTTTAAATTTAGGCTGTTCGCCAGGAACATATGGTGTAACCTTTCTTATTTTATCTTCCCAGGGTTTCATTACCGCGCCTTCTTTCTTACTTTATAAGAGCTTCGGCAACTGCCTTGAAGCCCGGAAGTGAATTTTCTATTGTCTTATATGATACACAGTATGCAATTCTTACATATCCCGGACATCCGAATGAACGGCCCGGAACTATTAAAATATTGTGTTTTTTAGCCTCATCACAGAAAATCATCTCATCCTCAACAGGTGATTTTACAAAAAGATAAAATGCTCCTTCCGGCTTAATACACTCATAGCCCATTTCCAAAAGACTGTTATACAAAAGCTCACGATTACGATTATATGCTTCAACATCACACTTTGCATCAATACATTTTGCAACAACTCTCTGGAAAAGTGATGGTGCATTAACATATCCGAGAATACGGTTTGCAACATTAGCCGCACTTATTACCATATCACTGTCAGCCACCTCATAAGGAATTACAAGATATCCTATACGCTCACCGGGAATTGAAAGTGTTTTGCTAAAGGAATAGCCGATTATTGTATTAGCATAATATTTAGTAAGATAAGGAACCTCCACACCTGAATATACAAGCTCGCGGTATGGTTCATCAGAGACAAGATAAATATCCGTACCAAATTCCTTCTGCTTCTTTTCCATAATGGCAGCCATTTCTTTAATTGTTGCCTCAGAATAAACAACTCCTGTAGGATTGTTAGGTGTATTAACAATTACAACCTTTGTTCTGGCAGTAATCTTTTCCTCGAACTCTTTAAGGTTAGGCTGGAAAGTCTCGAAATTCGGTGAAATTTCCACAAGCACACCATCATAATTAGTTGTATACGAACGATACTCACCAAAATATGGAGCAAATGTAATTACTTCATCGCCCGGATTAAGAAGTGTCTTAAAGATAACATTGAGACCGCCTGCCGCTCCGACAGTCATAATAATATTTCCTGCCTCAAACTTAGTTCCAAATCTTTTGTTGATTGAATCTGCTATGGTCTTTCTTACATCCTCATAGCCGGAGTTATTCATATAACCATGCACAAAAATGGAATCCTCATCTTCAATAATTTCACGGATTGCATCCTCTAACTCTCTTGGAGCAGGAACGCTCGGATTACCGAGACTAAAATCATACACATTCTCTGCACCGTAAACCGCAGCCAATTTCTTTCCCTCTTCAAACATGGCACGAATAAGGGAGCTGTTTTTAACATAACCAACCATTTTCTCTGCTATCATTGCTTCTACCTCTTTCTATAGTTAATTTAATACACAATTTTCTAAAACCTATTTTTCATAATAACAAATCATACGAAAAACTGCAACTGTTTTTTATCTTACACTTCCCCCGCTGATATCTTATAAAGTCTTGCATAAACTCCATTCTTTTCCATAAGCTCCTTATGCGTACCTTCTTCCTTTATTCCATCCCCTGAAAGTACAAGAATTTTGCCGGCATTACGTATTGTGGAAAGTCTGTGGGCAATGACAAGTGTGGTTCTGCCCTTTGCAAGCTTCTCAAGAGATTCCTGTACAACCTTCTCACTCTCATTGTCAAGTGCCGACGTAGCCTCATCAAAGATAAGTATGGGTGGATTTTTAAGAAATACCCTTGCTATTGAAATTCTCTGTTTCTGGCCTCCTGAAAGCTTCACGCCACGCTGCCCGATATCTGTATTATAGCCATCAGGAAGCCCCATGATAAATTCATGTGCATTTGCATTCTTTGCGGCCTCTATAATCTCCTCATCCGTGGCATCAGGCCTTCCATAACGGATATTTTCAATGACAGTTCCGGCAAAAAGATATACATCCTGCTGTACCATACCGATGTTATTACGAAGGGATTTAATGGTAATATCCCTTATATCCGTGCCATCCACCAATATTTTGCCATCCGATACCTCATAAAATCTCGGAATAAGATTGCACATGGTTGATTTTCCAGCACCGCTCTCACCTACAAGTGCCACATACTCACCTGCATTTATCCTCATGTTCACATTCGTAAGTACATTACCATTCGCATCATTGTATGCAAAAGTCACATTTTTAAACTCAATCACGCCCTTAGGAGAAGTAAGCTCTATGGCATTTTCCGCATCCTTAACATCAGGCTCCACCGCAATAACCTCGAGAAAACGTTCATAGCCTGTTGCTCCATTTTGGAACTGCTCAGTAAAATTAATAAGCTTCCTTATAGGCTCAGTAAAATTATTGATATAAAGTAAAAATGTAAGCAGGTCTGAAATACTTATAATATTCTGCGTAATAAAAATAGTCCCCGCTACAATTACTGTTACATTAATAAGCGTAGTAAATGACCAAAGTCCTGCATGATAACGTCCCATATAACGGTAACTGTCTTTTTTGCTTTCCAGAAACTCTTTATTGCCATGTGCGAATTTTTCCACTTCAATATCCTCATTGGCAAAAGATTTTACTACCCTTATTCCAGACAGATTATCCTCAAGCCTGGCATTAATATCCGCTATTCTTGCACGGTTGCGCTTAAATGCCTTTTTTATCCTAATATTGTAATAACCTGCAAATACAACCATAAACGGTATCATTATAAATGCAACCACTGCAAGCTTCACATTAACCGCCATAAGAATTGCAAGTGAACCGCCAAGCTTAATAACAGATATCAATATATCCTCCGGTCCATGATGAAAAAGCTCTGTTATATCAAACAAATCATTGGTTACTCTTGAAAGAAGGTGCCCTGTCTTCTGATTGTCATAAAAACTAAAAGAAAGCTTCTGATAATGTTCAAATATCTCTGCACGCATGTCGGCTTCCATCATCGCACCCATATTGTGGCCATAATACGCAATAAAATAATTACTGTAGGCCTCTACAAGTATCAACAGCAAAAGTCCTGCCGCAAGTATAATTATTATCTTAAGTGCCTCACCGGACTCCCTGTAAATTACATCATTTGTTATGTACCTTATTATAAGCGGTATAATAAGCGTTATCGCCGCCCCTAAAAACGCAAAAAACATATCCGCAAAAAACAGCTTCATATACGGCTTATAATAACCGAAAAACTTACGCCATTTATGCGGATATACAAACTTCACTTCTTTGTTTAAATCCTGATTATTCATTTTCTATCCTCTCTTTTGCAAAATTCAAATAACAATCCTTATACTAATATATTCTATTGTTGCAAAAAAGTCAAATCAGAATTATTTTTCCTTTCAAACCCGTTTATCTCTTTTATAAAAGAATTGTCCTCTGCTGAAAGGACATAGCCCTCTCTCCATACCGCCACAACCTCATATGTTAAATCCTTTGTAATTTTCTCTGTATTCACGACTTCAAAATCAGACAATGTATATTTAAGTCTTCCAAGCCTTCTAAATCCCAGTCCCATAATACGCAATAAAATAATTACTGTAGGCCTCTACAAGTATCAACAGCAAAAGTCCTGCCGCAAGTATAATTATTATCTTAAGTGCCTCACCGGACTCCCTGTAAATTACATCATTTGTTATGTACCTTATTATAAGCGGTATAATAAGCGTTATCGCCGCCCCTAAAAACGCAAAAAACATATCCGCAAAAAACAGCTTCATATACGGCTTATAATAACCGAAAAACTTACGCCATTTATGCGGATATACAAACTTCACTTCTTTGTTTAAATCCTGATTATTCATTTTCTATCCTCTCTTTTGCAAAATTCAAATAACAATCCTTATACTAATATATTCTATTGTTGCAAAAAAGTCAAATCAGAATTATTTTTCCTTTCAAACCCGTTTATCTCTTTTATAAAAGAATTGTCCTCTGCTGAAAGGACATAGCCCTCTCTCCATACCGCCACAACCTCATATGTTAAATCCTTTGTAATTTTCTCTGTATTCACGACTTCAAAATCAGACAATGTATATTTAAGTCTTCCAAGCCTTCTAAATCCCAGTCCCTTTTTAACAAATATATTTTTATACTCCTCATCCTCAGGAAGCTCATATCTTATAATACCAACATTTGCCTTTCTTCCTATTACTGCATCAAGCACAGCACTATTGGTTGCCACTTCCTCTGACAGTATGCCATTAACGACACAAGCCGACAATTTTCGGTCATTTTCCTTACCGTCATACATACTTTCAAGCTCATCCATCTGTGCCACTATTTTCTCAGCATACTTTAAAAACTCTTCACCCTCGGGTGTAAGCGTAATTCCGCGCATGCCTCTTTCAAAAATACATATTCCAAGTCTGGTTTCAAGCTCCTTTATGGCACGCGAAAGATTGGGCTGTCCCATAAAAAGATTCTCTGCCGCCTTGCTTATAGATTTCGTCTTTGCAACCTCAACTGCATATTTTAAATGGAGCATATTCATTCTTAAGGTACCTCTTTTCTTTTATTACTTAATCTAAAGTATACCTTATATTTGAATAAATTTCAAACCAATTACAAACACTTCACCGGATTTTTATAACCGTTCAGCTAAGCACTGCCATGGCAGCACAAAGTGTCAGAAGATTAATCACCAGAAGTACCCCCAGCACTTTAAGCACAAACTTAACCCATGTTGTCCACTCAAGCCTTGAAAGTGCCAGTCCTCCCATTACAACACCACTTGTCGGTGTTATAAGATTTACAAGACCGTTTGCTGCGGCAAAAATCATAATCATAATCTCAGGGCTTAATGAAAGTCCTGCTGCAAGTCCGCCAAAGGTAGGTATTGAAGCCGCTGCAAGTCCCGAGCTTGATGGAATCAAAAAGCTTAATCCGAGATAAATTATATAAGTTCCGACTGTAAACACTGTCGGGGATACATCCGAGAGCAATGCTGAAAATTTGTCAAGCACAAACATGTCAAGCCCGGTTTCACCCATTATTACCGAAATACCTCTCGATATTGCAATTATTAAAGCGACCCCTACCATATCCGCAGCTCCTGCCACAAAACTTCTTACAATCTCACCCTCTGGCAGTCCGCCCACAATTCCTGCTACGATTGAGCAGAGGAAAAACCAGGCCTGAAGCTCCTTAAAATACCAACTGCCAAGATTTTCGCCTGTTAACCATGACGTATTTTTAAAAATCGTAACACCAAAGCTTTCCCATGGAATCAGACTAACCACCATCACACCAAATGCTACGGCAAATATTATAAGAACCGCCTTCATTCTTCCGGTAAACTCAATTTCTTTATTCTCCGGCTTACCGTCAAACTCCGTACCATTATTTTGGACCTCATGAAAGGTTTTTTGTGCAACAGCATGCTCCTTTGGCGTAAGCAGACCCTTATCAGTATTATTTTTGACAAGCTTTGCGTAACGCATTACGAAAAATACGGCCACGGCAAATGATGTAAGCCACAGCACAAGCCCCATAACAATAATTATAGTCTGATTTATCACCATATCCGGAAAACTTCCCTTAAGTGCATCAACCGCCGCCGATATTGCAAAAGGATTAACAGTCGAGCCGATTACTCCCACACCGGCACCAAGCATTATGGTTGCAGCGCCGACAAGCGTATCAAATCCTGCTGCAACCATTGTTGCCACAATAAGCAGATAAAACGCTATAGTTTCCTCTGCCATACCATAGGTTGTTCCTCCTATTGAAAAAAGAAACATCAGTATCGGAATGAGCAGCATTTCCCTCCCCTTAAGCTTACGAACAACTACTGCAATTCCATTATCAAGTGCACCGCTTTTATTAACCACTCCAAGAAAACCGCCTAAAAACATAACAAATATTGCAACATCAAACGCACTCACAAAACCATTTACCGGAGACATAATAACCTGTGAAAGCGTGGCACTTTTAACATCCGGTATGATAAATGTTATAATTGCCACTATGAGAAGCAACAAAAGCAGTATACTATAAGCCGTAGGCATTCTGAACTCACGTTTTTTTGCTCCCATAATTACAATATCCTCGTTCCTATTTTTCCTTTTGAAGCTTCTCCGGCATTCTCAAGCGAGGTTATAATAGCCTCGCGATTCTTTCCGCCTGCAACAAATGAAAGACATGCCTCAACCTTCGGAAGCATACTTCCCTTCGCAAAATGTCCTTCCTTAAGATACTGCTCCATCTCTTCAATGCTTACCTCTTCTAATCTCCTCTGTTCAGGCTTATTAAAATTAATGTAGACGTAGTCAACCGCCGTAAGAATAATAAGCAAATCCGCATTAAGGTCAGCTGCAAGCTTTGCGCAGGTCTTGTCCTTGTCGATAACCGCATCCACACCTTCAAAACTTCCATCTTCCTTTTCAACGACCGGTATTCCGCCACCACCGGCAGATATAACAATCATATTTTTATCCACCATTTCAGCAATTACCTTAAGCTCTACAATTTTTCGCGGCTTTGGCGAAGCCACAACCCTTCTGTAACCCCTGCCAGCATCCTCCTTAAAAATATAACCTGTCTCATCAGCCTGTCTTTTGGCCTCTTCTTCTGTAAGAAAGCTTCCAATCGGCTTTGTAGGTTCAAGAAAAGCCTTATCATTCGGGTCTACTACAACCTGCGTTATGACACTGGCAACCTCTTTATCAATCCCTCTCTCGCCAAGCTCCTTTCTTATTGCCTGCTGTAAATGATATCCTATATATCCCTGTGACATTGCCCCGCATTCTGGAAAAGGCATTACCGGCGTATCTCCGCCATTAACTGCCGAAAATTCCATCGCCTGATTGATCATGCCCACCTGCGGTCCATTGCCATGCCCAACAATTACAGTATGCCCATGCTCTATAAGGTCAACTATAGCAACCGCCGTATTTTCCACAAGCTTAAGCTGCTCTCTGGCACTGCTTCCAAGTGCATTGCCGCCAAGTGCAATCACAATTTTTTTCCCCTTCATTTAAAAACCTCCCGCTTAAGAAAGAGTTGCGTAAATTACCGCCTTAATTGTATGCATACGGTTTTCTGCCTCATCAAACACAACTGACTGCGCTGATTCAAATACCTCGTCCGTAACTTCCATCTCACTAATACCAAATTTATCCGCTATTTCTCTGCCAATTGTAGTATTAGTATCATGAAAAGACGGCAGACAATGCATAAATATCGCATTTTTTGCGGCATTTGCCATAACCTCTTTATTTACCTGATAGGGCTTTAGAAGCTTAATTCTTGTTTCCCACACATTTTCAGGCTCACCCATTGACACCCAGATATCAGTATAAATAACATCTGCCCCCGCAGTGCCCTCTGTGATATCTTCGGTAAGCCTTACACTTCCACCGCTTTTTTGTGCAAGCTCCCTGCACCTTTCCACAAGCTTCTCATCAGGAAAAAGCTCTTTTGGGGCGCATGCCGTAAAATTAAGCCCCATTTTTGCACATGTAACCATTAAAGAATTACCCATGTTATTTCTGGCATCGCCCATATAGGTAAAATTAATTCCCTGAAGCTTTCCAAACTTTTCTTCAATTGTAAGAAGGTCAGCAAGCATCTGTGTCGGATGAAATTCATCAGTAAGTCCGTTCCATACCGGTACCTTTGCATACCTTGCAAGCTCTTCAACCAGCTCCTGACTAAAGCCTCTGTACTCAATACCATCATACATCCTTCCAAGAACCCTGGCTGTATCGGCAATACTCTCCTTCTTGCCCATCTGGGAGCTTCCCGGGTCAAGATAAGTAACACCCAGTCCCAAATCATTACCTGCTACCTCAAATGAACACCTTGTTCTTGTAGATGTTTTTTCAAACAAAAGCACTATATTTTTCCCTTCAAGATATTTATGACTTATGCCCGCACGCTTCATATCTTTAAAATTCTTTGATAATTCAAGAAGATAGCTTATCTCCTCCGGTGTATAATCAAGAAGCTTCAAAAAATTCTTTCCCCTTATATTAACTGACATAACTATTCCCCCTGTTATTAATCTTCCCTTACTAACGGCATACTCATACATCTCGGACCGCCCCTGCCTCTTGAAAGCTCTCCGCTTGTTATCTCAATAACTTCCATTCCATGCGCCCTTAACACCTCGTTAGTCACGGAATTTCTCTGATATACAATGATTTTACCCGGTGCTATGCAAAGTGTATTAGAGCCGTCGTTCCACTGTTCCCTTTCTGCAGCAATCTTGTCACCACCTCCGCACTCAATAAGTGTTATCTTGTCTCTTTCAAGGGATTTGGCAAGAATTTCTTCAAGATGTGACTCTACCTTTTTTACATCAATTTTTCCTTTTGTATTACTTTTTTTAAGTTCGTAGACCACAAGCGGGCCAAGAATCCCCGGATGTATCGTAAATTTGTCATAATCTATTTGGGTAAATACGGTATCAAGATGCATAAATGCCCTGGTATTTGGGATATCAAAGGCAAGCACCGTTTCAATCTCTGAGGTTTCATCCTCAAACACATTTTTTGCAAGAAGTTCTATCGCATCCGAAGAGGTTCTTTGGGAAATTCCTACCGCCAGCACCTTTTCGCTAAGATTAAGAATATCACCGCCTTCTATCCTAAAAGGATCATAACGGTTATAATAAATCGGGACATTTTTAAAGTCCTTATGATATTTAAAAATATACTCCGCATATATTGTCTCTCTGTTACGTGTCTCGGAATACATATGATTAATACTCACGCCATTTCCAATGCTTGCAAACGGGTCACGCGTAAAATAAAGATTAGGCATGGGGTCAATTATAAGCTTTGACTCATCACTTAAGAGGTCTACAAGCGATGTCGTTTTATTATATTTAAGTTCTCTTAACGCAATGCCTTCCATGGATTTAAGCACTATTTCCCTGTTAGTGCCATAATTTAACATGTAATCATACACTTTACTCTGGTATTTTTCAGTCTTAATACCTGCTTCATCCATCCACTGCATCAAAAATTCTTTCTTAATATCTTCGCTTATGTCAAGCACCTCAGTCATAAGGTCCTCAAGATACACAACTTCCACACCATTTTCCCTAAGCTTTGCGGCAAATTCATCATGCTCATTTCTTGCAACATTAAGATATGGAATATCGTCAAACAGAAGTCTCTCAAGCGTTTCCGGTGTAAGATTATTAAGCTCTAAGCCCGGTCTGTGAAGCAAAACCTTCTTAAGAGGCTTTATCTCATTTTTTACATTTATGGTCAAAAAAAATCCTCCTTCCTGCAAAATAAATCCGATTACGAATTTATTTTGTACAGAAAAGAGGATTTTATACACTTTTCTCCAAAATTTTATAATTCACAATATGATTCCTGAATGCCAACCGTAACAGTTCAGCCTATTAATACTTCTTTCCCCTTAAATGCAAAGCCGTAACATCTTATCTTTTCCTTCGGTATTCCCCTTCTGATAAGGTCCGTGGCATATTTTTTATCCTCTATCTGCTTAAGTGCAACCGCCACAGTGTCCATGAGTGTCTCTTCATCTTCCGAATCATGAAGCTTAAACTCAAGAATATATGCATTATTATCCTGCGGCTTTTTAGGCTCTATTACTACGTCATATCTTCCAAATCCGCTTTCTCGGTTTGATGTAATAATGTAATTCCGTTTTAGCTCTGCAAGCAGTCCAAGCACAAAGCCATGATAAAAACGCTCCGGTTCATCACCACGTACACCCCTGCCGGTATCAAAAAAGCTGAATGTTCCCATGGTAACACGGTTCATATATGCATTCATTGCCTTTTTATCATCAGCAAGCATTGCCTTTATAAAGCCATTATATTCAACATACACCATGCTAAACCACCCGCGCACCATGCTTTCAAACA
Source organism: uncultured Lachnospiraceae bacterium (assembly GCA_964491975.1). GTDB lineage: Bacteria > Bacillota > Clostridia > Lachnospirales > Lachnospiraceae > SIG300. Next base: position 24,306 of record CAZBHM010000002.1, read on the forward strand.
TTCTCTTTGTTTCAAAGTTGGTAATCTTAAGCTCATATATGCTTTCCACATCTTCATATTCACATTCAGACTCATATTCCTTTTCCCTGCCGACCACTTTAAGATATCCGCCTGCAAGAAGCAGACTCCACACGGCTGCCTCATTGGCATAAAGCTGGCTGTATACTATATGTTCATCCAGCTTAGACTTAATCGTCCCATCTTTAATAAGTATCTCAAAGCTTTCCTTAATGTCCCTGTTTCCTTCCCTTAGAAGCTTGCTTATAAGGGCGTTAGAGCTTGAGGATGCCCAGTAATCAAGACACTCCTTTTTACCAAGAAGATTTATGATTGACCAGGGGTTATAAATGTCCTTATGATTCCCAAACACAAATCCATCATACCAATACCTGACTTCATCCATCTTATCAGAAAGCCCAAATTCAGAAAGTGCCGCCAAAACCTCATCTTCCGTAAATCCAAATGCAGTCTCATACTTTTTCGATGTGGTAGTTATTACTTCAAGATTATTAAGGTCTGAAAATATCGACTCCTTGCTTATTCTTGTGATACCCGTCATGATTCCTCTTTCAAGATACGGATTGGTCTTAAATGTGGAATTAAAAAGGCTTCTCGTAAATGCCACAAGCTCATCCCAAAAGCCGTTAACATACGCTTCCTGCATCGGCGTGTCGTACTCGTCAAGGAGAATTATTACCTTTTTGCCGTAATATCTGAAAAGATAATCAGATAATTTATGAAGCGACGAAGTCATGTCAGTATTGCTGCATGCACCCACCTTCAATATTCTGTCAAAAAATTCCCTGTCAGTATCAGTCATCACGGCACTGTCACGTATAAAAATATTTTTAATAAAAATATCGCGTATTATATCAACCATTTTATCCTTTGTATCCTGATAAGATGCCTCTTTAACCCTTGCAAAGCTTAAAGCAATCACCGGATAAGTGCCCTGAATTTTCCTATACTTTTCTTTCTCCCATACAGAAAGACCTTCAAACAGATCTCCCCTGTCTGCATAATCAACCGAAAAAAAGCTCTCAACCATGCTCATATTCAATGTCTTACCAAAGCGGCGGGGACGGGTAATTAATGTAACACTGTCCCTGCTCTCCCACCATTCTTTAATAAAATCCGTCTTATCTACATAAAAACAATTACCTGTTCTGATTTCTTCAAAACTCTGTATTCCGACTGCCGGTGTCCTTCCCATTATGCGATACCTCCTTACATCCATCATGCCATAAGTATACCAAAAACCGGTCACGATTACAAGCCACTCCTGTGATAACTGCCAACGCACCGGCTACTACTAACATCTTTTTCATGATTAATCTCCAATTCTTTCTCATTTTTCTGCACAAAAAAGACACCGCATTTTTTACGGTGTCCTTACTGTACCTCTATTACATTGTCATTTTTGATTCCGGCAGCTCCTGTTTTTCTGACATTACCATGTCATAAGCAGGCTTCAAAATCTGTTCAAACCTTGCAGTTATATACCTCTTATAAAAAGTTTTCTGCAACTCGGTGATAGAGGGTACTTCCTCAATAAACCTTTCTATCTGCTCCAAGTTAATTTTCGGAACCATTCTTTGTATTGCGGTATTGCATTCCGGTTCCTCTGCTGACATGAGAAAATCATAGTAATTGATTCTTCTTCCGTCCAACTTAATGGCTGATGTTGGAAATTGGTATATTCTGGCATTCAGCACATCTTCATTTACCTGAATTTGAATAAAATTATTAATATACCACAATTTAGCCGATGGAATATCTTGTATAATGGCTAAAATATGTGTTAAATTTGGAAATGTTTTTGTAAACGGATCCGCTAATTTTAAACATTTTTTCATATCCTATTGCTCCTTCTTTCTGTCCATGTTATCCACGAATAGCTATCTTAGCAAATTTTTCTAAATACCCGAATATAAATTCCAACAAATTCCATACTTATCTATCAGACTGCCATACGTAATACCATCATTAGTGGGCATCATCGGTCTGTTTAATTTTGCGCCGCTCATTAACCTTTTAAAAGCTTCTGACAGATAAACTCCATCATTATCCTTCAATGTTATCACCGGATTATATTGCCCCCGGTAAAATAATAAAGCATTTGCATCATACCTGTTTACACCGTCAATGGCAGATTCAGGCGTATCACTCAATTTTAATGAATACGTACAATTATCATGACTAAACTCAAGGATTGCACTATATATCTTATCTGCACCATGTGCATCGGTAAGTTTGTCCGAATATGGCGAATCTGAATACTTTATAACTTCCGTTGCTTTTATTTTAAATGTATTTTCATAAAAAGCAACAACATCGCTGCAAAATCCATCAAACGACAGGCAGTAGAAAATTCCCTGTCTGCTGCTTTTCTGATATTGCCACCGTATGCCATACTTATCCGGAACATTTCCGTTTTGTAAGCTTTCAAAGCAAGCCTCCACACCATATATTTTCCCAAATAAGCTTCGTATGTAATTTTCATCATCATATGATATACATATGACCGGAAAACTTTTACTAAACAAAATATCATATCTACTCTTATTCAATTCTGTAAATCCCAATTCATTTAACATGTGTACAATTTTTTTATATTGATTTTTAGGACATAATATATCTAGATCTGTCGTAAATCTTTCATGAACATTATTATAAATCAATACAGATAATGGCTTTCCTTTTATTACGGCATACGGCAAAGTTGTATTAAATATACTTTTTATTTCATTATAAAGTCCTTTTGAATATATATAATCAATTGTATTTTTCACGATCGTTTTACTCCCTATAATCTTTCGATTGAGCCTCCCATAATTGTGCATACTTCCCACCACATGCTACTAATTCATCATGTTTTCCATGCTCAATTATTTCTCCGTTATCAATTACCATTATCTTATCACAATCCTTTGTCAGTGATAATCTATGCGATATAATAAAAATTATCTTATCTCTAAATACTTTTGTTAAAAGTTCTGATATTTCTCGTTCTGACAAGGGATCCAGTGCACTTGAAGGTTCATCCATTATAATTATAGATGTATTTTGGGCAAGGGCTCTTGCAATAGCCAGTTTTTGCAATTCTCCTCCAGATAAAATTACACCTTCGTTATCAAATTTTTTTGTTAATTGCGTATTAATTCCATGTGGCATATTAAAAATTTTTTCATATAAACCAACCTTCTTCAAAACTGACTCCACCACTTGAATATCACTCGCACTCTGTGGACTTCTTAACAGAATATTTTCAGCTATACTAAACGAATAATATTGATAATCCTGAAAAACTATAGAAAACATGCCTCGCAAATCCATTAAATTATATTCACTGTATTTACGTCCATTCAAATATATTGAGCCACTGTCTGGATCATAAAAGCGTAATAAAAGTTTCACCATTGTAGATTTTCCTACTCCATTACGTCCCACTAACGCTATTTTTTCACCTGCTTTTATATCAAATTTAACATTTTTTATAACTTCCTTTTCTTTTTTTGTTTTTGCAGGATAAGAAAAGGATATGTTGTCTATGCATATTTCTAATGGTTTCATTTCCTTTACCGGAATACCCAATGATGATTCCAATTTTGACTGATAGGTATCAAGTACTAAAATATTTTCTATATCTAAACTATATTCATAAAACTTAGGAAATACATTGAAAATATTTCGAATTTGTTGTGACAAAGACCATGCCGCATTTGATAACGACATAAAATCTCCTACACCAAGAACACCAATAATTATTTGATAAGCTATATACACCCACATAAAAATATCAGAAATATTTAGTGGTGCTTCAAAAACAAAATTCAACATTGCATATTTTTTACCATACTTTTTCTCAATTTCAATCTTCTCTTTATATGCCTTGTCAAATAAATCATCTAACAACCGGGTTATTATCCCAATTCTAACATCTGCAGCATTCTGCCTTGATGAATATATTTCACTCACATAATTTATTTTTCTTTCACAAACAATCCGCTCCTTTTTGCAATAAACTTTATATTTATTTAAAACAAAACTTGATGCAAGAGAAACTACTGAACTCATCAACACAACAACAATAACCACCGGACTTAAAAGAACTATATAACTCAATAATGTTGATGCAGAAATAATTGAGCTTAATAATTTTATCATGTTATTAAATACATTGAATGCTGTCTCATCCGCAGTTGCAAAAGCTAACGTATATCTGTCATAAAATTCTTTGTCATCAAAATTCTCCATATCAAATTTTTTTATTTTATCAAATAAATTTTGCTTTATTGCAGCCCTGATTTGATTCTCTTTCGGAGTCTTATACCAACATGTAAAAATATGTTTAATTGCAACTAAAAAAAGTTCAATAAGCAAAAAAAACAACCCTGTAATTACTATCGTCCTGAAATTTGTGCCTAAAGCTGCTGCATCTACGATATATTTCACAATCCACACATCTAACAACCTTCGTGGTATATTCTCAAATGTATATAATATATTGATAATTACATACATTGGACTGACTTGCCAAATAGGTCTCATACTGTATAATAGATTTTTAATCTCTAATTTTTTCATCCTCAGACTCCCTTTCTGCCACTGTATAAAGAAACCAATACATTATTTTCTTCTCGCATAATAACACTGATATTTTCATATTTTACCAAATGTAATGAATGAAAAGTACATTCTAAAACTACCCAGCTCCACCATACTTACCTAATAATCCATAAAGCCAATCCATAAAATCATCATCGGAATAAACCATTATTACATCACCTTCTCCTTTTCCTCTTTATTCGATAATATCACCGATATTTCTACATTTCAATCTCTAATGTAATGAGCGGTCAAATTTATGTAATGAACGGTCAGCAGACTCTGATTTACTTACAAAAAAAGAACATATAGCCTTATAAAATACTATTTCTGTTACAAGAACTTTCCAATAAATTCTGCCTTACATCTTCAATTCACTACGGATATTTTACCACAAATTTACGATAACAACAAGTGCATATCCACTCAGATTAAGATTTCGTAAAGGAAACAAAAACCATATTGTGCAAATTCTTTTTATTTATTATAATGTAAGCGAATTTTTGGCATACTATTAAATAAACCGAATAAGGAGAACTAATGTTATGACTATTACGTTAATGGATTTTTTAGCGCATTTAGCAGACAATCCCGCACTTTTAATTACAGTGATTCTTACACTGGGTGTAGTACTCGTCAACGGCTGGACCGATGCCCCTAATGCCATTGCAACCTGTGTATCCACACAGTCAATGTCACCAAAAGCCGCCATTTTCATGGCAGCAATATTCAATTTTTTAGGTGTATTTGTAATGACCCTTGTAAACGCAAGTGTAGCCGCCACCATTTACAATATGGTTGATTTTGGAAATAATCCCGATGAGGCACTTGTAGCACTCTGTGCCGCTCTTTTTGCAATAGTCATCTGGGCAACGGCAGCCTGGTGGTTTGGCATTCCAACAAGCGAAAGCCACGCTCTTATAGCAGGTCTTTCAGGCGCAGCGATTGCACTTCACAAAAGCCTTTCGGGTATTAACACAGGTGAATGGATCAAAGTTGTCTATGGCCTTGTTTTATCCACCGTTCTTGGATTTGCATTAGGATGGATTACCGTAAAATTTATTGAATTAATCTGTAAAAAAATCGACCGTTCAAAAACCCTCGGATTTTTTAAGGGCGGCCAGATGGCAGGCGGTGCCGCCATGGCTTTCATGCACGGCGCACAGGACGGTCAGAAATTCATGGGCGTATTTATGCTTGGTATATTTCTTGCAAATGGTGAAGCCGATGTTAACAATTTCCAGATTCCGGTCTGGCTGATGGTTCTTTGCAGTGTGGTAATGGCACTCGGTACCTCCATAGGTGGTTACCGTATCATTAAAGCCGTAGGAATGGATATGGTTAAGCTCGAAAAATATCAGGGATTTGCAGCAGACCTCGCCGGTGCAGGATGTCTCTTGCTTTCATCAGTTACCGGTATACCTGTTTCAACAACCCACACCAAAACAACGGCAATCATGGGTGTCGGTGCAGCAAGACGTTTATCTAACGTAAACTGGGGTGTTGTAAAGGAAATGCTTCTTACATGGGTTCTTACCTTCCCAGGATGCGGTATTATCGGCTTTTTAATGGCCAAATTATTTATATGTTTATTTTAATAAAAGACTAGGAGAATTTTATTATGGCAAAGAAAAAAGACAACTACTATTTTGACACATTTACAAAAGGCATATTTTATTCTAACGATGCAGCAAAGCTTTTAAAAGAATGCCTGAGCAACTATAATCCCGCAGGCTTACATGCACAGATTGAAAAAATGCATAAAATCGAGCATGCAGCCGATGACCTTAAACATGAAATGATGGAGCAGCTCATGAAGGAATTTCTTCCTCCGATAGAGCGTGAAGATATCGTGGCACTTGCACACACCATCGATAATGTAACGGACTGCATTGAGGATGTTCTTTTAAGAATGTACATGTTTAACATCCAGTCATTAAAACCTGAAGTAATGACCTTTACGGATGTAATACTCCGTTGCTGTGATGCACTTAAAGAAATGGCCCTTGAACTCCACAATTTCAAAAAGCCGGCCATACTTAAAGAGAGAATTATTGAAATCAATCATCTTGAGGAGGATGGTGACCGTTTATACACAGAGGCAATGCGCCGTCTGTATACAGAAGAAAAAGATCCTGTTGCCATAACAGCATGGACAACTATGTTTGAACGTTTCGAGAAATGCTGTGACTGTTGTGAGGATGTTGCAGATATGGTAGAGCAAATTATAATGAAAAATAATTAAAGGAGTATTGTATATGACACTGTTAAAAGGTCTGTTTATCGGTGCAACCATGTTAGTTCCCGGTGTAAGCGGCGGTTCCATGGCCATGATTCTTGGAATTTATAACCGCCTTGTAGGCTCAATAAGTTCGTTCTTTAAGGATATCAAAAAGAACAGCCTTTTTCTTTTAATATTTGTGGCAGGCGCGCTTCTTGGCATGGTTCTATTTGCAAAACCACTGCTTTCGCTTATTGAACGCTTTCCAAAGCCTATGCTTTACTTCTTTATAGGAGCAGCACTTGGCGGCATCCCAATGATGTATAAAGAATCAGGTGTAAAGAAATTTTCCTCCAGGCATGTGATTTATATACTGCTTGGTATTCTTATCGTTATTATTATAGGACTTATTCCTACAGATATATTTTCCGCCGATAAAACTTCCGGGGTGATTAAAGTATTATTACTGCTTATTGCCGGCTTCATTGCTGCAATAGCACTCATTCTTCCGGGAATCAGTGTTTCATATATGCTTCTTGTGCTTGGACTTTATGAACCTGTAATTAATGCCGTAGGAAACTTGGATATCCTGTTTCTTATGCCGCTTGGCATCGGAGTAATCCTTGGAATTTTACTTACAACACGACTTTTAGAAACAGCAATGACAAAATATCCGGGCATTACATATATGCTCATACTCGGATTTATTCTAGGTTCACTTAATGAAACATTCCCGGGAGTCCCGTCCGGTGTAGAATGGCTTATATGTATTGCAACATTTGCTACAGGATTTTCTGCCATTTATATGCTTTCAAAGCTTGAAAGTGCCAAATCCACAAAAGCAGATGCACGTTAAGCGGGTATGTGGCTGTAAATACCTTAAAAGAAAATATACCGTCAATGGCAATGCTTGTGCTATCATCAAGACCATTGACGGTATTTCTTGTTCATATAATTGAGAATACCCCTTCTACAGCCGCTTTGTATATTGATTAAAATCAAGCACTCTTGTCACAAGTCCTTCATAGAACTCCGGTTCATGGCACACCATAAGCACACTCCCCTTATAAACCTTAAGCGCACGCTTAAGCTCGTCCTTTGCATCCACATCAAGGTGATTGGTCGGCTCATCAAGTACCAGAAGATTTGATGCCCTGTTAATAAGCTTGCAGAGTCTTACCTTTGCCTGCTCGCCACCGCTAAGTACCTTAACCTTACTTTCAATGTGCTTTGATGTAAGACCACATTTGGCAAGCGCAGAGCGCACCTCATACTGACTGTATGACGGGAACTCCTGCCATATTTCTTCAATACATGTAGTTTCCACATTCTTTGACATTTCCTGCTCAAAATAGCCTATTTCAAGGTAATCTCCCCTTGTGACACTACCTTCAAGAGAATCAATAAGTCCAAGAAGGCTCTTAAGAAGCGTAGTCTTACCGATACCGTTAGCACCGACAATGGCTATCTTTTCACCACGCTCCATAAGAATGTCAAGCGGTGCTGACAGGGCTTCATCATAACCTATAACAAGTCCATCTGTCTTAAACAGGACTTTACCGGGTGTCCTTGCTTCCTTAAAATTAAATTCAGGCTTGGGCTTTTCCTGCGCCAGTTCAATAACATCCATTTTATCAAGCTTCTTCTGCCTTGACATTGCCATATTTCTTGTAGACACCCTTGCCTTATTACGTGCCACGAAATCCTTAAGGTCTGCTATTTCCTTCTGCTGGCGGTTATATGCGGCTTCCATCTGCATCTGCTTCATCTCATATACTTCACGGAATTTATCATAATCCCCGACATAACGGTTAAGCTCCTTATTTTCCATATGGTAAATAAGATTAATAACGCTGTTAAGAAACGGTATGTCATGCGAAATAAGTATAAATGCATTCTCATACTCATTCAGATATCTTTTAAGCCATTCAATGTGTTCTGCATCAAGGTAGTTGGTCGGCTCATCAAGCAGTAATATATCAGGCTTTTCAAGCAAAAGCTTTGCAAGAAGTATCTTGGTTCTCTGTCCGCCGCTAAGCTCAGTAACGTCTCTGTCAAGACCAAGTGCATCAATACCGAAGGCTCTGGATACCTCATCAATTTTGGAATCAATCATATAAAAATCGTGTGCCGAAAGAAGCTCCTGAATTACACCCATTTCTTCCATATACGCATTAAGTTCATCCTCAGTTGTACTCTCGTCACCCATCTTATCACAAAGCTCATTCATCCTAAGCTCCATGTCAAACAGTCTCACAAATGCACCCTTAAGCACATCCCTTATCGTCATTCCCTTTTCGAGAACAGTATGCTGGTCAAGGTAACCCACACATACATTTTTGGCCCATTCAACCTTTCCCTCATCAGGCATAAGCTTACCTGTAATAATGTTCATAAATGTTGATTTTCCTTCTCCGTTAGCTCCGATAAGCCCGATATGCTCACCCTTTAAAAGCCTGAAGGATACATTTTCAAAAATTGCCCTGTCACCAAAGCCATGACTTAAATTCTCTACATTTAAAATGCTCATCTGCTTCTCCTCACTACAACGGCGCTGCCACAAAATATGTAACAGCGTCGCCTTAATTTTTTATTAATAATACATATCTTCCTTTAAATCTGCTTCAATACCGCTTTCTGATATTATAATCCTGTCAAAACGGTAATCCGTCTCCGGTACGGCTATGGTAAGAGTGTGCTCACCTTCCATGATATGTGTCTTTGCAAGCGGAATCCATCTCCAATTATGCTCCGCCTCATATCTCCATACTCTGCCGCGCTTATTGTACTGCTCCTCCTTCGGAAGCTCCTGACCATCAATAAGCACTGCCACACTTCCATTCTTCATTACATTTATTTTCATGAGTGCAAAAATGGTATAATCACCACCTGCCACACGTATTCTGTAATTAAGCTTAGGTGCTGTCTCCAAAGTCTTTCCCGCATCCTCTGCCGTATAAAGTCCAAGACCACTTCTGCCATAAGACTCTGTATTGCAATACTGCCACTCATAATCCGTGGTATATGCATTCTCAGTCTGCTTATATGCCGTTATTGCATCTATGCGCACTCTTCCATTGTCTTCTGCAAAAATATCATCTGCCCCCGAAATAAGCTCCGCAAAGCTCTTTTTCTTTCCATAGCTCTCGGGATAAAGCGGCATGTCTGTCTTAAGAAGCGTATTGCCTTTAACGTCCCATGAAGCCACATAAAGCACACGCGGCTTAAGGGTTATATCACCATAAAACTCTCTGCAAAGTCTGTCAAGGTCAGCCTTAAACGGTATTTCCTCATTACCGCAGAGCACGGCAGCATTATTCTTCTTATATTCCCGTGTGTAAACTGCAAATTTGGTAAATGCAAAATATTTGTCAATTGCTTTAAAAGAAATGATGTGTTCTCCTGCTGTAAGCGCACCAAGGTCAAGATAGAGCTTATCCACGTTATTAAGTGAATTAGTAAACCATGTGCTCTTTCTCTCATCATTTGCAAAAGTTTCAATCTCCTGCCATTCACCTGCATCCACAGCTGCCGCAATACGTATACGTCCTACCGAATTAAGCGACGGTGAGCGGTGAATTTCAAGTTTAGCACATTCTGAGTCATCTGTCAAATATATCTGATATGAAATGACCGCTCCCGGCTTTTCTGCTTCTATAAGACTTCCTTCTCCCCTTCCAAGCTTCTTTAGCTTTGCAAAGCCACAGTCTTCCGCGCTCTCTGCTTCCGGTGCCGCAACAGAAGAAGCATTTACTACAACGATTCCACCATCTTCTATATTATCATGTAAAGCCTCTGTTTTTATAAGCTTAACAGGTATAACTGCTTTCGTATTATCGGTTACGTTTGTTATTATAATCTCGCCACATCTGTTTTCTTCAATTGAAGGAGCATTTACCATAATACGCTTTTCAGTGCTTACCGTTCCTGTGCTTTCCGAAATATTAAGCCACCGGGGTGCTTCTATTTTAAATTCAAAAGCTCCCATTCCTGCATTTGCTATTTCAAACCATTTACTTCCCGCTTTCACAAAATCAAGGCTTTCTTCATCATTCCAGACAGTAATGAGCATCTTTCTGGCACCTGTAAAAAGCGGCGGTGTACATACAGGATGCATTGCTGCCTTTGGCGGCGGGAAATCTTCAGGAGTTACCATACCCTTCCACTTGCCCTCTGAGAGAATATTATCATAATAATACAAAAGCTTTCTTCTCGCATCATCATACTCTTTGGAATATTCAGTGTAAAGCTCTGCCGCCTGCATTTTGCCCTTTGACACGCAAAGCTTGCTTCTGTCTGCAAAATAATACTGGCATGCAGTATAATACTGCGCATGAACCCTCAGCATTACCATCTGGAAAAATGCCGCCTTTTCATTATCTTCAAGGCTTTCATATATTTTATTTGCCCTGTCATAAAGCACTTTTAATTTATTAACTCTTACTGCCGCTTCATCGCCATAAGCCGTCTGTGAAAAAATATCATTGTCCATATTTTCTATTTTTCTCATATTGGCAAGCGGTAAAAGCTCATTAATTATCATGGCAGTTTCTTTTCCGTGACCACCGGTAAAGTTTCTGTCAAAAAAGTCTGAAAGATACTCATCCACATCATCAATAAGCGTATCTGCCTTTTTTATATTCCATGCAAGCTGTGCAAAAAACTCCATTTCTATCTCAAGCGGCTTCATTGCACCGATATTCATAATCCAAAGCTTCTGTATGCCTTCATCATATGCCTTGGTAAGCTCATTTTTAGTATGCGTAAGCGGAATTGAATTCATAAATACATATGATCTGCCACTTCCGGCCCAATATGAATTATGATAATAAATTCCATTACCGCCCTTACGAAGCCTTTCCTTCTCGGATGGATAACGGCGCACATATCCATAGTTATCGTTAGCCCAGATAAGTGTAAAATCATCAGGCACCTTAAGTCCGGAATCGTAGAGTGGAAGCACTTCCTTATATGGCACAAAAATCTTAACCGGTTCATAGTCAAGACTGTTTTTAAGCATATCATTCTGAGTATCAATTATCGTCTCAAGAAGCTTAACCTTTGCCTTAAAAAGCTCATCGCCCTCTAATCCTTCAAGTGCCCTTATCTCAAAACCAGAATCATGCACGCCTCTCATTCCGAGTGTATAGCTAACCTCAAAATTCTTGTTCTGTTCAATACTTTCCTGCCAGTATTCCTTAAGAATTTCTCTGTTTCTGCCCTCTATCGAATAATCATAAAGTGCATCCTCGTAACCCTTTTTCTTCTTCCACGGCACCCACTCCCTGTTATTACTCCGCATAAGCATGTCACAGTGTGAAGTTCCAATTACTATACCCATTCTGTCTGCAAGCGCACCATTTTCAGGAACCATGTTAAATGAATTAACATGCATTGCCGGCCACAGATAATTTATCTTAAGTCTTAAAAGCAGTTCAAAAATTTTTTCATAAGCCTTAAGCCCGATGGTTTCTTCTCCAAGACGGTTCTGCACCCATTTTTCAAGCTCCTCCTCGTCATTTATGAAGAAGCCTCTGTATTCCACCGTCGGATAATCAAGCTTTTCATATGTAGCCTCTAAAATAAACTCATCCTTTTCCTTAACCGGCACATCTGCAAAATAGTACCATGGTGACACTCCAAGCATATTACAAAGCTCATATATACCATAGATAGTTCCCCTTCTGTCGCTTCCCACGATAACAAGCTTATTATCCTCTATTTTATGTATGTATGCTTCCTTACGAAGCTTACCGTCCCGATACATTTTATCCGGCATCTTATATCCATTTATTACTTCCGAAACACCTATTGTTCCAATAATTATTTTTACTTCTTCTGCTCTGGCTGCTGTTTTATCAATAGCATCTGCCGCTTCCGTCACAACAGCGGTTACACCAACTGCCTTTTTTAAATCTGTCACAAGATTTTGTGCAGCAATCCTTACAGCCTCTGATTCTTTGCTGTCACAGCATATCTTAATGCTCTGTCCCCGGCTTATCCCAAACATATTGACCCTCCGTTCATCCATTTCGTAACAGTTATATCTGCATTTCATGATTTCATGCTTACATCATATCACTTTCATGAAAAATGTGCAATTAATTATGACACAACCGCAAGAAAGATAACAATTTGCGCACGTTTTGCAGTTTTAACAGTACTAAGTCAAGCTTATTACACTGCCAATAATCACAGGATGGAGTACATATTCTTATAGTACGATAATTGATTATTGTATGCTCCAATCCCCGGCTATATTCAGGAAGTAATCAGCTCAGAGACTCACAAAGTATTTTTTCTTACAAAATTAGCGGTGAACATTTATTCACCGCTAACTAAATCAACCAAAGCTTTTATCTTTACGTAACAGTTTTAAAGAAGTGACTTATAAAGTGCCGCAATATCTTCTACTGACGTTTCCTTAGGATTACCCGGACGGCATGCATCATCATATGCTGACTGTGCGAGGAAAGGAATATCCTCCTCCTTAACAATCTCCTTAAGGTTAGCCGGAATACCTACATCTTCTGACAATTTCTTAACTGCCATAACAGCTGCCTTACGGTATTCATCAACTGACATATTTTCAGTACCCTCAACACCCATCGCCTGTGCAATGTACTTATACTTATCTCCTGTAGCCTCTGCATTATATTCCATAACTGTAGGAAGAATAATTGCATTGGCAACACCATGTGGTGTATCATATAATGCTCCAAGAGGATGAGCCATTGAATGAACAATACCAAGACCTACATTAGAAAAGCCCATGCCTGCCACATACTGGCCAAGAGCCATACCTTCCCTACCCTCTGGTGTATTGTCAACAGCACCTCTTAAAGAGCGTGAAATAATCTCTATTGCCTTCAAATGGAACATATCTGAAAGCTCCCATGCACCAGCCGTAATATATCCCTCAATAGCATGTGTAAGTGCATCCATACCTGTAGCTGCCGTAAGACCTTTAGGCATCGTTGACATCATATCAGGATCAACAAATGCAACTACCGGAATATCATGTGGGTCAACACAGACCATCTTACGATTCTTCTCAACATCTGTTATAACATAATTAATAGTTACCTCTGCTGCCGTACCTGCGGTCGTAGGAACAGCAAGAATAGGAAGACATTTATTCTTAGTCGGTGCAACACCCTCAAGGCTTCTAACATCTGAAAACTCCGGATTGGTCATAATAATACCTACCGCCTTGGCTGTATCCATGGAAGAGCCGCCGCCGATTGCAACTAAATAGTCTGCCTCTGCCGCCTTACATGCTGCCACTCCTGACTGGACATTCTCAATCGTAGGATTAGGCTTGATGTCTGAATATAAGGTATAAGCAAGACCCGCCTCATCCATAACATCAAGAACTTTCTTTGTAACCCCAAACTTTACAAGGTCAGGGTCTGAGCATACCAGGGCTTTCTTAAAGCCTCTGCCCTTAACCTCATCCACAATACTTTTAATCGCTCCTGCTCCATGATAGGATGTCTCATTTAACACAAATCTGTTTGCCATAATCATCTTCTCCTTTACATTTTATTCAAAACCGTCTGCGTATGCTGCCGGCAATTTACTTATTAAGACCATTGACAGTCTCTGTAAGCTCTTTAAGTGCCTTGGTAATCTCTACGCTTGTTGCTGCCATGCCCTGTGCAAGCTTCTCTACCTCATTTGCAACAACCGCAAAGCCTTTGCCTGCTTCACCGCTCCTTGCTGCCTCAATGCTTGCATTAAGTGCAAGAATCTTCTGCTTGCTGCTAAACTTCTCAATCTGTCTCGTACTTTCATTGGCAACAACTATCTGCTGTGATGCAAGTGCAATACCATTCCTTAATTCATCAACAATTTTCTTATTCTCCATGGATGTATAACATGAACGGACATACATATTAATCACATCACCAAGAAGATTCGCTGATGCTTCAATCTCTGCTTTCGTCTTAACGCTTACTTTATGCAGTGCCTTTATATATGTATCCTCGTCAATTCCAAGCTCTCTTGCCACACTCCTGAATTTTTCATCATCCGGTGCCTCCGGCAATACCTGGCCGCCTATTACACTTCCAAGAACAGTTCCGTCCTCCAAAGTAATCGGGATACCAAAATCGACAAGCCCTGCATGACAATGATACACACCTTTGCCTTCCTGATCACACTTCTCGCAACGTCTGCACCCTTCCGCACTTCCTCTTGTAAGCTTTATGCAAAAATCAGTAAAATTGTAACATTCACTTATGTACTCTCCGTCTGCACCTACCGCTACCGTAGCCAGTCCTGTGCTTACCGCCCAGTTTTTCATAATCTCTTCAAATTTGTTCATGTCACAAAAGTCCTGTATTTTCCTCACATTAACCACCCACTTTCAACTTAAAAAGTAATAATTAACTTCCTTTGTTGAATTATAACATAGTTTCATCTAAAAATAAAGTATTTTTTGTTAATTTTAATCAGTTTTGACAAACTTTTTTGCAATTCATACAACTAAAGTCTAAACCCTTTCATGATATACTTTTACAAAATAGATTATCTCTGCAATAGCTGTTATACTCCATGAAAATACATAGAGCAGATAAATCGAGGTTATCGTCTCAAAATATGCAAATACCGTATATATCCAGATAACTCTGAAAACGCATGAGCCAAGTATAACTATAATAGTTGGCACAACAGTTTTTCCAAGACCTCTCGATGCCGCTATTGTGGCATCCATAAACGCAGATACCGCATAAGAAAATCCCATTATCGTAAGTCTGTACATTCCGGCTTCCATAACCTCTGCCTCATCTGTAAACAGCGATAAAAATGGTCTTCCAAAAATTACAAGAAGTACTCCGAGCAAAAGACCTATGGAAAATGAATATGCAATACTTATAAAATAACTCTTTAATACCCTGTCCTTCTTACCTGCGCCGAAATTCTGTCCTATAAAACTTCCGCATGCCGTATAAAATGCCGCCATGACATCATATACCAGTGCATCAGCATTGGCAGCGGCAGAATTGCCTGATACCACAGTCGCACTAAAATGATTAACCCCCATCTGCACAAACAGGTTAGCGAATTGGAAGATGGCATTCTGTGCGCCCGCCGGTATACATATGCCAAGAATTGTTTTTGCCTTGTATCTGTGTATGCGAAGCTCACTTATTTTTAAGCCATAATCCTCTTTCGTTTTAAAAAGAGCCCTTAATATAAGTACCGCTGAAATATACTGTGAAATTATACTTGCCAATGCAACTCCCACAACTGAAAGCTTAAATACTATTACAAACAGCAGATTAAGCACTATATTAACCACTCCGGCAAACGAAAGATATATAAGCGGTCTTTTAGTATCACCCACGGCACTAAGTACCGCATTGCCATAATTATAAACTGCAAGCGCCGGCATACCTAAAAAATATATTCTAAGATACGCTGTTGCTCCTTTTATAAGCTCGTCCTTTGTTTTCATAATCCTCAAAATACTTTCCGAAAAAAACAATGCAAAAAGCATAATGATTATTCCTATAAAAAGACTTATCACAGCTGACGTATGAACAACCTGCCTGGTGCTTTCCGAATTTCTGGCACCTACATTATGCGCCACCAAAACATTGATTCCGCCAGCCACACCTATTAAAAGTCCTGTAAACAATGTTACAAGCGTAGTCGTTGAGCCTACCGCACCAAGTGCCGTAGAGCCCGCAAACTTACCAACCACCGCTATATCTGCCATATTAAATAACACCTGTAAAAGGTTAGAAAATATAAGCGGTATACTGAATAAAAGAATCTGGGTTCCCAGTTTTCCTTTTGTAAAATCCTGCTCAAACTTTTTCATGATTCAATCCCTGTTTCTTCCAATTTCTTTAAAAGCCACTCCTTAAAAACAGTCTAATTCATGCAAGCATGATTATCTTTTTTTTACAGAGTATGGCTGAACTGTTACAATATATTTTTCTTCAAGAGGAATCCACAATTCTTTAAACTTTTGTGCCATCTCTTCACCGTTACGCTCCATTATACGTCTCATCTGTTCCTTCGGCTCTACATCAAGAAAAATTTTAACATCTGCATAATCACCAAATTTAGGATGATGTGCATATGAACCCTCCACTATACGCCATTCGGAAGTACCTATCTTCCTTTTGCCATTATAATCCATAATGCTACAGTCAAAGATTCGATACTCAAAAGCAGCCTTATATGAAATATTAGGCAGAATCTCCTCCATAAAACGCTCGTAATGTACATTTCCACCCGGTTCTTCATATCTTTCACTGCTTCTTAAGGATGGTGGCAGAAAAAAATCATCCATGTGTATGATATCTGCTGCTGCCGCTCCTAAAGCCGCCTTAATTAGTCCTGCCATAGTAGTTTTTCCGGCGGCGGCACGTCCGTCTATTGCAATAACATTTATCTCCTTTTCTGCAGTCAGTGCAGTCACCTTCCGAAGAATAGGCAGCACATTAATAAACTTAGCATTTACTACTCTGTAAGCAGGCTTCTCTTCATCACGATATGTTTCACTATGATGTATTGCCCTTATCCCGGCATTCATATAGTCTGCAATAAACTTCTCCCATTCTTCCATACCAAATGAAAGCCCTGCACTGCTAACTACGTTCCCTGCTTCTTCAAGATAATAACAAAATGTATCCTTCCTTCCGTGTAAAGCTTTCTCCGACATAGAAGCAGCCGCCACAAACATGTTAAAAAGCCATTCAGCCGGCATGCCGCTTGCTTTCCATGCTCTTAAATTAACTCTTATAAAATTTTCAGATATTTCTTCATAAAGCGGTTCATCGTCATCCGCAGGCACGACTGAATCATATTCTTTATAAAAGTACCGCCTCACATCTGCTTCCATATCTGTAAGCAGATGCGAAGCTCCAAATGCTGCCTGATAGCACATTTTTACAATATCCTCAGGCCTTACTGATTTATGTTTTTCTGTCTGCTTTATCAAATAAGCTTTAAAATCCATAATATTTCTCCATTATCATCAGAGCTTTTCCTCGGCTTCCCAAACAGATTCATAACCATAAAGGTTTGCCGTATTACTCATAATTTCATACGCAAGATTCTTACGCCTCTTTAAAAGCTCTGCCACAAACCTTCCATACAATATAAATGTATTTTCAGAATAAGTTCCAAGCTCACCTCTTAAATATGTTTCATACGAAGTATTAAACTCATTATCCTCACTTGTCCTTATACTCCTTGCATTACCTGCCATCTTAGGATACTCAGCCGCAAATGCCTCCATCCGTCCGACCTGAATTTTAATTATTTCCTCCTGTATCTTAAACCTGTCAGCGCTTAATACCGGCAAATTTTTCTCAAGCTCTGCATATTTAAGCGGAGCAGTGGTTTTCATCATTCTTGCGTACTTTTCCATAATCAGGTTCCAGCCCCTGCTCTCGGCTTCGGACAAATCATTATAATAGCTATATAACAACTCTTCATTCCATGTAAGATACTGACTTTTTCTCATTATTTCAAGCTGCATGGCCTCAAGAAGTTCCATAAGCCGCTCACAATACAGAACAGGCTTCTGTTTCCAAACATATCATCATACTGTTTAAGAATCTTATTTATATCCATAATATACCACTCCATCAGCTTTTCCTATAATCATTAAAATCCTTAACCAAAGCTTTGACATCACCTATAATTTTATTAAATGCACCTTCTTTATAAAGATTGGTAAGAATAATTCCGAACGGCACCGCAACTATCATACCGAGCACGCCGCCCAGTCTATATCCCATAAACATAAAAATAAGTGTAGCCATTGAACCCATCCCGACAGTATCACCTATAAACTTTGGCTGAAGCAACTGATGAACTAACAGGCATACAAAATAAATAATAGCCAGTCCTACCATCATGGAATAATTGCCCGCCAGCAATTCAAATATTGCCCAGGGTCCTATCACTGTGCCTGTACCAAAAAACGGCAGAAAATCAAGCAATGCTATTAAAAGTGCCCACAAAATTGCATAATCCACACGCAAAATCAAAAATCCGGCAAAGAGAATTGTCGCGATAACTCCCATAATCTTAAACTGCGCCTTAAGGTATCCGCCCACTGCCTTTGAAAACATGCTTTTAAGCCATGCACTTCCATCAAAAAAGCTCTCTGGCATTATTTTTCTAAGCCCTGCCGATATAATTTCTTTATCGGCCACAAAAAAATATGCTGACAAAATTGTAAAAACCACTACTACTATAAGATTAGGTATATTCATGGCAATATCACCTGCAAAGCTTAATGTCGGCAGACCGATATTACTTATAAACTCACCTATATATTTATCAATATTTACAAAAAACTCTGTTACTACTTCATCTATGCCGCCCGGGAATTTTTTAAGAATATTGGACAGGTTATTACCAACTCCCTCAAACTCTTCAACAAAGGCTGCATAAATCGCAGGTACATTTTTGACAAATGCCATACACTCATCAACCAGCCATGCCATAACAAAGTAGCATATCGTAATAACTGCACCAAGTACCACTACAATAACAATCCATGAACCATGCTTCCTTACAATCTTAAGCCTCTTTTCAAAAAACTTCACCAGCGGATTAGCAATCATCGCAATAATCCATCCAATAACAAGCGGCATGAAAAAGCTTAAAAGCTTCGGTCCAAATATGCACAAAATCAGTATTCCTACTGCATACACTACTATATTCAGAACAGTTTTTATATGTTTAGATTCCATGTTTCCCCTCACTTTTCGTTTATTAGAATACCTACTATTAAATAATAGCACGCTTCCTTTTTGTGGTCAATATTCTTAATTGAAAATTAACCTTTAAAAACCCTGCTATATCTTTTCCATTTCTCTAAATTTAAGAGAAAATTTACCTGAATTTCGGAATAGCATAGAACAAAAATAGACAGAATAAATACCTCTACGTTGTCTGCTCTATAGCTGTATTACAGCATTTCCTAACACAGCAACCACCTTTCCAAGATACTTATTCACAAAAGAAGAAGGTGCTTATCTCTGTCCGTCAGGCCAAGTATTTGCTTACAGCTTCAGATTTCACCTCACAATGAACACCCTTGTTGCTATACACTTCCCACTATCCGGGCATGTTCAGAACTTCCCCCTGTCAGAGTGCGACCATGCGCACAATCAAAAAACCGCAACCCTCGACTTCTCAAGGATTGCGGAATAAATTACTCTTTATTTAGTTCTAAATAAAAGATTACTCGATAATTGTAGCAACCTTACCTGAACCTACTGTTCTACCACCTTCACGGATAGCGAAACCAAGACCCTGCTCCATAGCGATAGGATGGATTAACTCGATTGTCATCTCTACGTTATCGCCAGGCATACACATCTCTGTGCCTTCTGGTAAGTTGATAACACCTGTAACGTCAGTTGTTCTGAAGTAGAACTGAGGTCTGTAGTTGTTGAAGAAAGGAGTATGACGTCCACCTTCATCCTTGTTTAATACGTAAACCTGAGCTGTGAATTTCTTGTGGCACTTAATGCTGCCTGGCTTACAAAGAACCTGTCCTCTTTCGATTTCTGTTCTCTGAACACCACGGAGAAGTGCACCGATGTTATCACCAGCCTGAGCCTCATCAAGAAGCTTACGGAACATCTCGATACCAGTAACTGTTGTCTTCTGGATATCTTCTTTGATACCAACGATTTCAACTTCCTCGTTCAGATGAAGAACACCACGCTCTACACGGCCTGTAGCAACTGTACCACGACCTGTGATTGTGAATACGTCCTCAACAGGCATAA
>CAZBHM010000003.1:0-39027 GCA_964491975.1 uncultured Lachnospiraceae bacterium
AAATTACAAAGGAGGAACTTACATGTTTAAAAACTTAAAAATCAATGAACGTCTCAAAAAGTCGTTCACAATGATTTCACTAATGGCATCCATTTCAGGTATTATCGGTGCAATCATGCTGCTTGTCGTTAGTAACCAATACAGCGATGCTCTCATAAACTATGGCTTTTCACAAGGTGACATCGGCAAGGCCATGACTGTATTCACTGATATCCGAAGTGCTACACGTGGTGCAATCGGTTATGATGACGATGCGCTTATTGCTGAAATGATTACTACTCATGATTCCAAGAAAGAAGCCTTTAATGATTACTGGGCTACTGTTGAAAACACTGTTGTTACCGATGAAGAAAGACAGGCATACGCTGACATCAATGAACATCTCACCAAATACTGGGTGCTTGACCAGCAGGCCATTGACATGGGTGCCACCACGGACATAGAGGCAAGCCGCAAGGCCCAGCAGCTTATGAATACCGAAGTTGCTCCCCTCTATCAGGAAATTTATGACGATATTCTTGCTCTTATGAATATCAACGTGGACCACGGCAATAAACTTTCAAATACACTTTCAATTCTAAGCACAGTACTTTTAATCGCCATTATCGGCATTATCATTGGTGTATTTATAGTTTCAGGCCGTATAGGTGCTTCCATTGCCAAGGGTATTTCAGAACCGCTTGTTGCACTTGCTGCACGATTCAAAACTCTTGCCAAAGGTAACCTTAAGGATGATTTTCCTACTGTTGATACGCAGGATGAGGTTGCTGAAATGACCCAGACTGCTAATGAAATGAAAGCAGATTTGGAGCTTGTAATATCAGATGTCGGCTATCTTCTTTCAGAAATGGCACATGGTAACTTCGACTGCAAATCAACCGATCTTAGCATTTATACAGGCGAATTTGGACGACTTCTTGAATCAATGCGTGATTTAAGAAACCGCATGACTAATACCATCCGTTCCATAGGTGAAGCTTCTTCTCAGGTATCAATCGGCTCTACCAACCTTGCAGAAGGCGCACAGAGCCTTGCAGAAGGTGCTACAGAGCAGGCCGGTGCAGTAGAAGAATTACACGCAACCATCACAGACATTTCAGTTAATATCGGCAAAGCAAGCGACCAGGCTTATGATGCCTATTTACAGGCCAAAAAATATGCAGACGAGGCAGACAACAGCCGTGTACAGATGCAGTCAATGGTTGATGCCATGGAACGTATTAATGAAACTTCTAAAAAAATCGGCAATATTATTTCTGAAATCGAAAATATTGCATCTCAGACTAACCTGCTTTCATTAAATGCTTCAATTGAAGCTGCCAGAGCAGGTGATGCAGGCCGCGGCTTTGCCGTTGTAGCTGACCAGATTCGCCAGCTTGCAGAACAAAGTACAAAGTCTGCTGTTGATACAAGAGAACTCATCGAAGGTTCAATTAACGAAATTAATGAGGGTAACCGTGCTGCTGAACAGGCTAATACATCTATCGAAGTAATTGTAAACGGAATCGAAAAGGTTGCCATCGCTGCCAAAGAAGTAAGTGATGTTTCAAAAGAGCAGACTCTTGCAATGAATCAGGCTGAGCAGGCAATTAACCAGATTACAGAAGTTGTTCAGGCCAACTCTGCCACAGCAGAAGAATCTTCTGCCACAAGTGAGGAATTATCCGCACAGGCAGATACCTTAGATCACTTAATCAGCGAATTTATTTTACCAATGTAGTAATCTATTTAACAAATATGAATGGGCGGCGCATGATATATTCAGCAACCGCCCATTTATAATTTACTATTTAACTTTTACTCCATTTATATCTACCGTAAACCCATCCGGAGTTATGGTATTCATAAGACATTTACCACTTTCATTAAAATAGTATTCTTCTCCTGCAATTTCTTGCCAGCCTGTAAGCATCACTCCATCTGCTCCAAGAAAATACCACTCACCATTAACTGTATTCCACCCGGTACACATTGCGCCATCCGAATCAAGCAGATACCATTTATCAGCTACAATTATCCAGCTCGTACACATCGCACCATTAGAATCGAGATAATACCACAATCCTGATGACGGATCACAGAACCAGTCATTCAATTTCATTTCTCCGCTTGTCTTATCCATGTAATACCAGAGCTTAGAATTTTGTGACTGTACCCAGCCTGTCATCATTTTTCCTGTTTCTTTATCCATATAATACCATTTAGCATCATAATCAGCTACCCAGCCTGTTATTAACTCTCCATTATCATTAAAATAATACCAGACACCGCCAATTTTCTGCCATCCGGCTTTTCCTGCCCAGCGTTCTTCTATTATTTTCTTAGAATCTTCCGCTTTCTCCGGTTCCTCCGGTGTTTCCGGCTCTTCCGGTTCCTCTGGTGCTTCCGGTTCCTCCGGTGTTTCCGGCTCCTTTATAATCCATGTAACTGCCGCAGTCACACTTCCCTTATTACCATATTTGTCTACAAACTCAAACGTAAATTCACCATTTTCGGTAAATATGTAAGTATCTCTGCCATCGTTATTCGTAATCGTAATATCTTTACTTGGATTAACAAGCTGTGCAATTACACTGTTAACTGTTGTTTCTATAACATCATATTCAACCTCCGCCGTAGGTATTGATTTTGCAGTTACATCCTCAAACAAATTAATCATGGCGGCTGAAGCAAAGCTTCTTCCATCTCCCCAGTTCTCAGTCACAACAAATTTTACATACTGTACTTTCGATACTTCCGAAAATTTAAGCATTTTGGCACTGCTGTCATTACTCCAGTCCTCTGTACTGCCAGCCTTATTCCAATTCTCAGCATCCAGGCTTACATATACAATTACTGCTTTAGCCCTTCCGTTAGTTCCATTCTGTCTTGGCACATATTCCAAAACTGATAAATACACCGGCTCTTCCAGTTTGATTATAATTGTCCTTTCTGTATCTGAAGCATCATGTGCCGTATGCCATATCGTATTAATATTACCGTCAATTGCGTATTCAGCATAATCGCTGCCTGCCTGCTCTGATGAAACATAGTGAACTGACAGCTTTTCTACAGAAATATAGCTTTCCACATCAGACACTATATCTTTTGTAAAAGAAAATGTCTTTCCATTCTCTTCTGCCAGATACGTACCTGTTGCTCCCATACGCACTATTACTGATTTATTACCTGTCAAATCAGGTTTGACATCACCGTATGAAGTCCAGTCCGCATTTTCTGCATACTTCCACTCCATGGCACTTACCACACCAATCAGCTTATTTTCCCTGTCATTTGCATACAGGTTTGACGGCAACCCCTGAGACTCAAAAATATCTATTGTATAAATATTCTCATCTGCATAGTCCATGCCTACAATATGTATTTTTATATCATTTTCAGCGGTAATCAGGGCTAATTCCTCTGCCGTAAGTAAAATTTCATGCTCCTCTGTGAAAATCCATGTCTTCTTACCGTCAAGACTATATTCCCACGCCATGTTAAGCCCATCAAAGCGCTCAGAAAGAATTATCTTTCCTGCATCCTCACCATCAAACGAAAAGCTTGCAATAGAAGTATCAATATTTCCAAGAAGCTGGTTTGCAACCTGCCTTACAGCCAGCACCTGTATGGAATCATTCTCCGATACACCTGCTGCCGTTGTAAGCGTTCTGGTCTGTAACATCGTAAACATTGTCTCATATTCCAAAGAAGTAAGATGTGGTTTAATCAGATTAATTAAATCATTCATCGGATAAGGATAATATGTAAATGTATCCGCTATTTTCTCTGCCAAAGCATAATAATCAGCTTCTGTTTTTGAAGTATCCTCATTATACAGATATACAAGTCCCAACCATGCATCAAAATTAAGCTTCTCTTCATTTATTGCCGCCTTATATATCTTCTCACGCTCAGCTGCATCCTCTTTATATACATCCAAAAGCATCAGAATTATTTCTGCCTTCTCATAGCTTTCATATTCATTCTGTGCTGCCTGCGCCAAAAGAATATAATTAGCATTCCAGCCGGTTGTATAACTTCCACTTCCCCAGTCATTCATTGTTCTTACATTAAGATGCTCCGTTTTACCTGACTGTCCCCATCCTGAAACATTATTGCCAAGCTCCCAGACACCATCTCCATCCTCATTTTGAGTATAATAAATGTATGCACAATGTGCCGGCTGGCTTATACAGGTATTCGGAAGCCCTTTAAATGCACCCCAGATACAGCTTCCTGTTTTTGACAGGCCACCACATACTGAGCCTTCTTCAAAAACAATCCATAACTTTGGTCTTCCCTTTTCATAGGTAATATTATATTCTGACAAGTGATATTTTTCATCCCAGGCTGCATAATTTTCTTCACTGTAATATTTATCCAGAGAATAATCATAGTCAAAGGTGTATGTTATATAATTATAAGGGCTTATTTTCCCATCCCCTTCATTTCTTACATAATCATTAAGCCATACGATTTCCTCATCATCAATAACAGTATTCATAACCCAGCGCATCTCTTCAACCGTAAGCGATTCAAAAATACGGTTCTCTATTAATTCTGCCGACTGCCCTGCGTGTAAATGTAAATCTTTATAAATCTGATAACGTGTCAGTGCATCCGAATAGCATACACCATCCATCCAGAAATATACTTTACCCGATTCCGTAAGTGACAGGGCAAGCATCATTGTACGATACAAATCGCCAAGCCTTGTACCATACTCCGTTATCGTTTCATCAGCCAAATCATCCTTATACTCAGTATACAATTCCGAAAGCACCCTTATGGAATTAAGATAGCTTCCCTCCGGCTTTCCTGCCACAAGATAGAGCCTTAAAACTTCTGTATCGCCCATAAGCCACTCAATTGTATCCCTGTACTCAGCTTTTGTTCTTGCAAGAGCCTGCAAAATATCATAGCCCACATTCTTTACAAACTCTCTCTTAAGTAATACTGCCTCATATTCGCCGGTTATATTGTAAGTACTGTCACTATAGTAGCCCTTAATATCTGCATCATATTCAGCCACCGTCTTAATAAATTCCACATTAGTTGTGTCTTCCACATAACCTTCTTTTATAAGCATGGCATCTGCCCAGACTGCTTCATCATACCACTCAGACCACCATGCATCACTGTTATCATCTGCAACAAGCTTTAAATACTTTGCGTTATTTATGGATATTTTCACAAACTCAGCATCGCTCTCGCCTTTTAAAACGGCTGATTTGTACTTTTCCTCCCAGTTTACCCCGTCCGCAGATGTGTAAATATAAAATACAACTCCCGTATTAAAATAGTCTTCATCTTTTTCACTTACATCCACACCAAGATAAGATGTAAAATAATCATACTGGTACGCACTTAAATCGTATACAATTTCTGAGGTTGCCCATGCACACATTCCTTTAATAAAAGGAACCTCCCTGCCGTCTAGCATCAGGGTAAGTATACCATTATCTGCATTTTCATCCCGATGAATACTGTTGCTTCCTGATGCAAATGACAAGCCATCCTCATAAGAAATATCAGAAATCCAGATATAACTGTTGTTGCTGCTGCTATTGCCGCTACCACTTTTGCCACCGTCATTGGCCGTCTCCTGTACTTCACCAATAATCTCTGCTGCAAGAAGTGTTGAATAACTTCTGGCATAATATGACAAAAGCACCATCACCATAGCAAGAATTACGGTTACTGAAAAAAATTTCTTCTTCATTTTCTCCTATGCTCCTTTTTTCTTTATCAGACCACCTTACCACATATGTTCACATAAAGTCAAGTAACTATGACATTTTCTTTATAGTACTTTTATACTTTATTAATTAATTTTATTCTCTGAGCCTTAAAAACGCTTCATACACATCTATCTTCCCATATCCCCACTCAGTATTCGGATAAGTACGGTTTGCATCCTGCCTTGTTCCCCTTATAAGAAGTGCCTTAACATTTTCATTCTGCAAGAGCTGATAATTACCGGTATTAAGTGCCCACTCTACAATCAGTGCCACTGTTCCCGCTGTTAATGCCGCGGCCGCACTCGTTCCTGTAACCCTCCCATATCTGCCGTTTGGGAAAGGTCCGTATACCTCCACACCCGGAGCAACAAAATCCGGCTTTATACGCTCAGTCCTTGTATATCCTCTCCCTGAATTAAGATATATGCTGCCATTATAATGATTGTAGGCACCTGCCGTCATCGGTTCTTCTGAATTTCCCGGAGATGTAACCGTAACATCTGCCTCCGGCCTTAAAAAATAAGTATTTTCACCCACAAATTCAGTATTTGGAAGCCATATATGAAATATACCGTTAACCTGTCTGGTATTAAACACACGCACAGTCCATATTCCTGCTGCCGGTGCCTCAAATCTCATAAATATAAGCTCTGCCCCCGAATATCCGACTGACATCTGATATGTTACATACACGGTTGTATCTTCAAAAATAAAATCATATATATTTTCATTACCTATGCCACCCATAATTGCAGGTACTGCTTCTCCGGAAGGTGACATGACCGATACCGAAAAAATATCCGGCGAATTGCCCCACAGCTCCATGCAAAAGCCTCTTACATTCTCTCCCACACGAATTTCAACATTCTCTTCCCTGCGGTCTATCGTAAGACTTCCGGCAAAATGTTTTCTTGCGTTAGCCATATTCCCGGACGGCACTACAAGCATATTGCCAAAAGCCCTGCATACGATATTAAGATACTCACTTAAAAAGCTTTCGCCCGAATGTGCTCCAAGATTATTTTCAAGTCCTATACAGATAACTATCGGCCGCCTGTAAGAAAGTGCCAGCTGCCTTAAATATTTTACTCCCATCATAATATCATTTTCCTGATATGCAGCCACGCCTTCCCTTATAAGATAATAGTCCTTAAGATTCTGTTTTGCCTCCTTAAGCTTAACTACGGCTATCCCTGCCTGGTCTGCCACCCCTGTAAAATTATTTTCCATATCCATATTCCCGGCCGCAACCCCTGCCATAAAAGTGCCATGACCATTTGTATCCCTGCTTGGGACAATTTCAAAAGGATTGTCACTGCTACGAAGTGCCTCATCTATCATCTCCTTCGTATATTCACTTCCATAATCAATATCATAAGGCATATTACCGGACTGAATTGTCTGGTCCCATATTGCAAGTATCCTGCTCTCCCCATCAGAATATCTGAATACCGGATGTCTGTAATCAATTCCGGTATCGATAAAGCCGATAATCACGTTATTGCCCCTTAACGAAAGTGCCGGTATCGCCTTAAGCCTTGTTGCCCCTGTTTCATCTACGGCGGTCATATCCGCCGCAAGTGAGTAGAGACCAGGAATTGCTCTGTAACCATACCTTGTTATACTATAGTCAGTATTTTCATTTCTTATGTTATAAATAACAAGAAAATTTTCATTAATATACTGATAGCACGAGTCTCCTCCCTCTGTAAGAAGCTCACTTCTGTAATCTCCGAGATTTGAAATTATATCAATATAATCGTTAGAAATAATTCTGTTTCTGCACATTTCGCGCATTAAAATATCTCTGTCCATGCCAAATCTCCAAAAAACTGTTATATTATATTTATGTTTTACAAAAAACTTAGTGCATTTCCCAAAAATATGTGTTAGAATATATATGCATATGTTTACAAAAGGAAGGAGATTTTATTTTGGAGAATAAAGCTATTTTGCTGGGTAACGAGGCTATTGCCCGCGGCGCTTATGAAGCAGGTGTCAAGGTATCTGCGGCATATCCCGGAACACCCAGTACTGAAATCAGTGAAAACATTGTAAAATATAAGGAAATCTACGCTGAGTGGTCACCTAATGAGAAGGTTGCCATGGAAGTAGCTATAGGTGCTTCCATAAGCGGCGTGCGAGCCATGGCTTCCATGAAGCATGTAGGCGTTAATGTGGCTGCTGACCCATTATATTCAATATCATACTCAGGTGTTAACGGCGGTCTTGTACTTGTAGCTGCTGATGACCCCGGTATGTACAGCTCACAGAATGAGCAGGATACAAGATGTGTTGCAAGAGCTGCACAGGTACCTGTACTTGAACCTTCTGACAGCCAGGATGCCAAGGATTTTGTCAAATTTGCCTTTGAAATGAGTGAGAAATATGACACTCCTGTTATCGTAAGAACAACCACAAGACTTGCACACTCACAGGGTCTTGTAGAGCTTTGCGAACGCAAAGAGCCTGAAGATAAGCCATATGAGCGTAACATCCAGAAGTATGTAATGATGCCTGGCATGGCTAAAAAGCGTCATCTCGTAGTTGAAGAACGTACCAAAGCCATGATTGAGGACGGATGTACTTTTCCTATTAATAAAGTTGAATACAACGACCTTTCAGTAGGTTTTATTACAAGCGGTATCCCATATACATATGTTAAGGAGGCTATGCCGAATGCTTCCGTACTTAAGCTTGGTATGGTTAACCCTCTTCCTCGTAAGCTTATTGAGGAATTTGCTTCAAAGGTTGATACTCTTTACATTTTCGAAGAGCTTGACCCCGTAATCGAGGAACAGGTTAAATCATGGGGCATTAAGGCTATCGGTAAAGAAATTTTTACAATTCAGGGCGAATACAGCGCGAATATGATTCGCAAGGCAGTTCTTAAAGAAAGTGTTACTTCTGTTGCCCCTGCCAATATTCCTGCACGTCCTCCGATTCTTTGTCCTGGCTGTCCACACAGAAGCGTTTACAGTGTGCTTAGCAGGTTAAAGATTCATGCTGCCGGCGATATCGGCTGCTATACCCTTGGCGCACTTGCACCACTTTCCGTGGTTGATACTACAATCTGCATGGGTTCAAGTATCAGTACACTCCACGGTATGGAAAAAGCAAGAGGCAGTGAATACATTAAGAACTGGGTTGCCGTAATCGGTGATTCAACTTTCATGCATACCGGTGTTAACTCTCTTATGAACATGGTTTATAATAAGGGTACCGGAACAGTTATTATACTCGATAATTCCATAACAGGCATGACAGGTCACCAGGACCACGCCGGCACAGGCAAAACTCTTAAAGGCGAACCTACCAATGCCATCAGTAACTATAACCTTTGCAAAACACTCGGTATAGAGCATGTTTATGAAGTAAGTGCCTTTGACCTTAAAGAACTTGAAACCGTTATTAAACGCGAAACACAGAGAGATGAAATCTCCGTTATCATAACAAAAGCTCCGTGCGTACTCTTAAAAGGCAACGTATTTCCTAACAAGTGCGTGGCTGACCCTGAAAAATGTAAAAAGTGTGGCATGTGCTTAAAGCCGGGTTGTCCTGCCCTTACAAGACAGCCTGATGGAACAATCCGTATTGACGATACAATGTGCAACGGCTGTGGACTTTGCCGCCAGCTTTGTAAGTTCGATGCAATAAAGGAGGTACCTGTTAATGGAAACTAAGAATATTATGATTGTCGGAGTAGGTGGACAGGGTACACTTCTCACAAGCCGTATTTTAGGTAAACTTGCGATAAATGCCAGCTATGATGTGAAGCTTTCAGAGGTTCACGGTATGGCACAGCGTGGCGGAAGCGTTGTAACCTTTGTTCGTTACGGTGAGAATGTCGCTGAGCCTATCGTAGAAGAAGGCCAGGCAGATGTGCTTATTGCTTTTGAAAGACTTGAAGCACTCCGCTATCTTCACTTTTTAAAGAAGGATGGCGTTATAATTGTAAATGACCAGCGCATCGACCCTATCACTGTCGTTACGGGTGCTGCTGAGTATCCTGAAGGCATTCTCGAGACTTTAAGAGCATCTCACACCACATATTCAATTGATGCAATGGCAGAAGCTAAGAAGCTTGGCAATACCAAGGCCTTTAACGTAATTGTTCTTGGCATGGCCGCACAGCACATGGACTACTCTAAAGAAGACTGGCTTAATGTTATTGCTACTACAGTTCCTCCTAAGACTGTAGACATTAATCTTAAAGCATTTGAGATTGGCTGGAACCACGTATAGAAGGAGGTTTTTGCATGTTTATTAAACAGTTGTCAGTATTTATTGAAAACTCTAAGGGTAATCTTTCAAGAGTAACCGATGCTCTTGCTGCCAATAATATCAACATTATTTCCCTAAGTCTTGCCGACACAAGTGATTTCGGATTACTCCGCATGATAGTGTCTGAACCAGAGAAAAGTGTTGAAGCACTTAAGGAAAGTGGCTTTATGGCAAAGCTTTCAGATGTTATTGCCGTTAAAACAGATAATGCCAGCGGTGCGATACAGAAGCTTCTTTCTGTAATCAGCAAATCCGTCAATGTTGAATATATGTATATTCTTTCAACAAGCGGAGACACGGCTTCAGTTATAATCAAAGCAACTCCTGCCACAGAAACTGCCACAACACTTACTGATGCCGGCTACGAATTATACAGTCCCGAAGAAGCTTATAAGCTTTGCAAATAATGCAATTTCTGCCATCCGGCATAGTCCAAAAGGACATCCGCATCGTAAACCGCGATACGGATGTCCTTTTTATAAGCTCATGTTTTTATTTAGAAATTGCATTGTATGAAATTACTGCTGCTTCTGTACTCATATTACAGCCCAGTCTGTAAAATTCCACATTTTTCATAAGACTGTCAATAAGCTTTAATGTATATACAAGACTGTCCCTGCTGTCTGAACGGTATATCTGCTGCATCAGCATGGGGTATGCTGCCTTCGGACTCATTCTTTCTATATGATTCTTACTATCTCTTTCAAGAATAACTATTGCTTTAAGTGATACACTTGTATTGGTACTTAGCCTGTGCTTACCATCCCAGGGCGTTCCATATACTATGACTTCTCCGTTCTTTTCTATTCTGATAAGCGGCTTATCATCATTAATCATAACTGCCCGCTCTCCAAAATACTCCCGCCACAATCTTGTATGCGTAGATTTACCAGTTCCACTCTTAGCCGTAAAAAGATACCCTACACCATCCACTGCAATAGTCGAACCATGCATTAACAACGTATCATATTCAAGCATTTTATCAGCCATATGTCGGTATACAGCCAGCGTTTCGAGATAGCTGTCCGGAAAACATCTGACAGGATTCCCTTCTGCCTCATCTGTTCTCGCCGACTTTTCTCTCTCACGCTCTATATCCTCCGGCAATGTCGTGATTGAGAAATCACAAGCTCCGTTACTTTTATACTGCTCACAAAGCTCATGTACTTCATCATATAAAGAATTAATCTCTTTTTCGAGTTCCCAACACGTCCTAAATTTCATTACTTTTCTTATTGTTTTCGTATCATTTTGATACGCTTTTTCTTCTCGTTTTTATGGTTTCAAAACTGGTGTACCCAAATTGTACCCACACCATAATTAACAAACTACATCGCAATAAATTCTGCTGCAGTCATTATCTTTGGATTTGTAACTCCTGATTCCAAAAAGTCCTTATCCCCTGTCAACAATACATCCACCTTAGCATTGAGAGCTGCTCGAAGGATTGGGCGGTCAGCTACATCTCTAATATAGCTTTCTTCCTCTGCTTCTTCATTCGGTGTAGGTACTACTTCCATTGCCAAAAGTGCAATTGACAGGAAATGCTCCAACAATGATATTTTCTGTGGAAATTTACGATTAAAAATACGCCTTAATTCTTCAATATTCTGGTCACAGATAATCCCTTTGTTTGGATAGGTTACAGCCTTCAAAAAAGCCTTATACGGTGTACCATTAGCACTTAAAGCTGCCGAAATCAGAATATTGGTATCTACTAATACTCTCATAGACCTTCTACTTCTCCCCTTACTTCTGACACTAATTCATCAATGCTTTCCTCTGTATCAAGACCAACCGTATAAGCCTGACCTTCCATTCCTTTTTGCAACATCTTCATTGCATAAACAGCCGCATTCATCATAACTACTTGGTCACCTTCACAAATCAATGTTACTCTGTCCCCTGTTGATAAACCTAATTTATTTCTAATTTCCTTTGGCAATGTAATCTGTCCCTTTGACATTACTTTTGCATTATCTACTATCATATTATCCATATCATTACCTCCTTGCCGTAGGATTGACCCTACTTTTCCTACTTCTAGTATATGATAATTATGTGCAAAATGCAAATGAATTATTCAAAAAATCCAAAATAACGTAACCGTTCAGCCATGAGCAAAGTTAGCTGCGAAGTAGCGAGAAAACCATTTAGCAATTACCTATAATATCCATTCATATCACCATCTAAATCGTCCTCTATATTCTCCTTAAAATCATCTTGAGCATTATAATTACCTCTGCAATTATCTACTAAAGAACAATCTATGTTATATAAACAATCTATCGCTTCATCGAAATGATTACAAGACAAAATCAGCGAAATATTTGTAACATCTCTAGAATCAATTTTATATACTCCGCATCTATTACCAGACAGAATAAAGTAAGCTGGGTACGTTTCAATATTATTACCAATAACTTTCACATCTCCAAAGAAGTCAATTGTGTCAACCTCCATATCTATAATATTTGATAACATCCTCACAAACTTATGTACTGCCTCTTCAATTAAATTTAATGGATTATTTAATAGCTCTTCAAAAAAATAACAACTTCTATTATTCGCTACATAATAAATCGTGCCATTAATGTTAACATTAACATTATCAAACTCATAAGACTCTCCTGAAAAATTACATTCAATACTCATATAGTTTGTTACCTCCAATAAAAATAAATACCAAAACAGTTTCCAAAAAAATTAAGTCTCCGCATTATACATCCGTCTCATAGCAATAATTTCTTGTTGAATATCAGAAGGACTCATTTCTGGTGAAGTAGTACTAATTGCATCTTTTACTGCATCTCCAACCTTTGCAGCTGTTTCTTCATTTGAGATATCACCAGCTAAATAATCATTAAACTGTCCCATACTTGAAATACCGCTCTTCTCAAATGATTTGATCAGATTATAGACCCTCTGAGCCTCCATATTGATTTTAGGAAGAGTCATAAGGAATTCCCCTGGAAGTTCAACATTTGTCGCCTCTCTGATAGAATCTGCTAACATAGCGTCACCCACTACTTCGCAGCCTAGTTTCTTTTCTTCACTCATCTTGTCAAACTTTTCCTTGTCTAAAGGTACAGTTCTTAAATAATCTAAATACTCCTGTGTAAGTTCTCCCTCTCTCTTAGGACGAACATTCTCCTGCATAGTCTTAGCACCAAGTTCTGCTGGCTGTTCTCCGGGAGGTGCTATTTTAAGCATCTCACTTACACTTGTAACTATAGTGGAAATTGCACTAACACATGTTGCTGCCACTTGAAGGATTGCTGGTAACTTTGTTGCAATAAATGTTGCTGCTGTAGATAATGCTGATCCAATTACTGGTGCCACCTCTGAAACAATCCCACCAATAAATGCTCCAATTCCTGTTAATAAACTCATTCTGTTAATCTCCTTCCAAATATTATTTTATCATTAAACTCTTTCAAATCAAACATGCCGTTCTTTACATTTAACAATATTGAACAAATCATATTTAACTTCGACTCGTCACCATCGTAATAGTAAACATGGTCTCTAATGTACCTCGCTTGCTGCTCGATTGTAAACAAAGATTCCAGCTCTATGATGAGCTTTTGATCACTCTCTACCGCCTTAGCATCAATCGCAAAATGTTTCTGATATATTTCAATTAGAGAATCTAACTTTGTTCTATAAGTGAGATGTTTTTCAAAATCTTCTTTTCTAGGAATGCCACTTAGGTATTTTAGACTTGGGAATACACCAGATTGGTATTTTTCACAATAGTAATTTACTACTAAATCACGAATTACCTCTTCACTAATTATTTCTTTGCTTCCAGTGTCAGTTTCTTTTGTTATCTGGACCTGAAGGCTACTTTCCCAGCCCTGCGAAAACACGATTGTTCTACCTTTATCCAAAAAAGATAAAAATCTTTTTTGATCATCAGTCAAAGCCATTGTATTTCCAATTGCTTCTTTATCATCTTGTGCAAATATTTTATGAACAATCTTTGTATTGGTATTCTTTAGTACCTCTGGTGTAAGTTTTCCAGGAATCTGGTCTACAATAACAAGACTTTCTCCATATTTTCTCACCTCAGCGAGCATGTCTGAGAACATTTCTATTCCTTGTTTCTTCGACAAGGAGTCACCGGTTTCATATTTTCCTAGTAAACGGTGTGCTTCTTCAACCAAAGTAGTATGCTTGAATTCTATAGCATTTTCCTTTGCTTTTTGATACTCAGCTCTTATCGCTTCCATTAAGTTTGATAAAACAAATCCCATTATGAGTGCTTTTTCTGAACCGCTTCGTATTTCCTCCAACTCAAGGATCACTCTCTTATGTACCAAATCTCTAAAATCCAAAGATCTCCTTGTGTTTAGCATCAATCCCTTAGCACCTACGGTTAACCCTTGTAATCTTGCTCTTATGGATCCAATGTAATCATTCTGTAGTCTTGGATCAAATCCTTGAGTTTTCACAACTTTTTCTGCTTTATTAATCAGGTCTGACAAAGTAGGAAATGCATATGCACCATTTTTAATATCCTCCCATGAATAATACTTGTTTGTATCATCAGAAATGTCCCACCCAAAATCGGTATAACACTCATAGATAGATTTTTCTATGATTTGAGGAATAGCTGCCTCCATATCAAAAGCTGATTCTATACTAGCCATTATCATATCCACATGCGACGTAACGGATTCATGTGGATACATCTCAAATGGATTTAATCTGAATGGAGCAATTTTGTCTTTTCCTAACGTAAAAATAAGGATATCGTCGTAACGCTTAGTCAGTATTCTATATTCTGTTTTTGCAGGCTCAATAACTAAAAACGGGGTTTCACTTCTCAAAAGAATCTTTTGACACGTTGTTGTTTTTCCCGCACCGGTAACTCCTGCAATAAATATATGTTTATCAAGTTCGCTCTTATCAAGGTATACTGGAATCGAGTCTAAAATCTTACCACTTTGAACCAAGTTACCTAATGGCAACTTATTGCATTCTTCTATATCATTTTGATAATTTAGACCAAATTCTACTTCTTCTCTTAACGATAATCCCACAACTTCTTTTTGCGGCAATCCTGCAATAATGCTTAATTCATTAATAGAAAACCAATTCCCCAAAAATGCCCTGTTATTAGTAACATATTGAGATAATGCTGTTCTGGTATATATTTCGTTTGGACGTATTTCATGGGTAAAATAGGCTTTAGCAATTTGGAAATTTCGTAAAACACATTCTCTTTGTCCATTTTTTTCTAACTGAATGGGCCTTAATGGAACTCTGTTTCCTGTTTCACCGGAAAACAACGAAGTAACCGTATTTTGCAATTTCTGCATTTCTGCTTGTTGCATTGAGAATAATGCAATAGTAGAAATATACATGCCTTTTCCTTTTCCATAATCAATTCTCTTAAGAATAACATCATCAATATACTTTAACCAATCCTGTGCCTCTTTATTCGAAAACTCATATGATGTAGTAGTTGAATCCCCTTTATTCACATTAGTTCCAGTTGTATGAGTATTCGATGTTCCGTCAGTATGAGTATCTGTATAACCCGAATTCTTTGTGCCCGTGCCATCATTATGCTGCAAATTTTCTCCATGAGACTCTGATTTATCATCATTAATCTTTTCTTGAGTGGAGTTTGTTTTCGTTAACGACTTTCCAAAATTATGTGTTTCTATGTGTTGCTCACAGCGAGCGTCAGAATGATTATCCCCTCCAGCGATGGTATCAATAGTAGTTTTACTATTATTCACACCCTTCTGAACACTCTTTTTTGCTAATGGCGTTAATTGATCATAAAAACTATATATGTTTTTTTCAAAGTGACGTATTGCATTAGGGGATAAAGCCTTTGCAATTACCAAAAACACAAACTCATCACCTAGCATTGCATCGACCAATCTATCTACACCTTGAAAGTTTTCCTCGTCTTCATTTATTCCTGGAACGCCGTCAATGTTTCCAATGTAATTCATATTGGCAAGAGTGTCTATTATCTCTTGTTCTTCCTCGTCCTTGAGCTTTGTAATTATACTGCCTCTGAAATTACTCTCAAGACTGGGTTTAAGAATCATGTCTCCAAAATCATCCATACTATAAGATAAATTCATACGGTCAATTAAATCTCGGCAGATTCCATAATAAAATGATACGCCAGTTTTATCACCTTTTATCAAATATACAAAATTTACGCCCCCAAGCCTAATTGCACTTAGGACATTCTCAAGTGCCTCTTTTCTTGGTGCTTTTTCTTCAAATGTAATTCTCTCTATTCGGTAAAAGACAACATCTTCAAGCTTAATTTGAGGATTTGAGCCAATATTTATTCTTCTATCATCATCCAAATAATACTTGTCAGGTTCTTCGATGAAGTCCAAAATAAAACTCTCTTTATCCATGCGCCGCATCACCTCTATTCTTTATCCAATATTACAGCCGTACTATATCTTCCTTTTTGACCAATCACCAAATTCTTACTTAAAAGAAACTCAATATATTTCCGGCAATATTTTTTTCTCAAATATATATGTTTTGACACTTGGGATAAAGCTTTTGGTGTTTCCAAATAATTAAGAATGTCATCATATCTTTTTATTCGTTTTTCGCCACCTATGATTCCTGAAACACCCAGAAATACTCTTTTTTGAGTCTCATTTAAGTTCCTATATCCACGAAAGGAATAATCTTCCTCAACTAAAACAATTAAACTACAGTCATCAGTTGTCGAGTTTTTAATGACGTTCTCAAAACTTCTCTCCATTTCATTCTGTAAGCAATCTGCTTTCATAACCTGAGACAGGTCCATAATCTTTTTTAGAGCTGGAGCCAAACTTTTTTCTCGTTTATTATACAAACTTGCTTCCGTCCCATCCGACATCAGTGCAAAACCCGTAATACCATTAAGCTGCCCTTTCATCATCTTCATAGTTGAAAGTGCATCCTTTGATGTTACAAATACTGTTGTATTTACAAACTCCCCATTTTCAGGATGAGAAGCTATCTTCAATTCTTCATTTTTTACATATCCAATAACGCCATCGCCTACATGAAGAATTATATATTTTCCATTTTTTACAGCTGCAACTAATAAAGTAGATGCTAAATCCTTAACCTCACAATTAAGATCCTGCGCTAGCTTTTCAAGTCCATCCATGAGTGTTCCAACAATTACTCGTTTTATAGCAACACCATCATCTTCGTTATAATAAACATCAAATTGTTGTGTTAACAACTCACATATCTTCTTTGTTACAAACTCTGCACCAAAATGAGACCTAGCTGCTGAACCAGCACCATCTGCTAGAGCAATAACACTTGTTTCATTTTCACAAAGAAATTTGGTCTTATCTTGACATGGAGTATCAGTCTTAATATGACCTCTACCTTGTACAGCACATTGTACCGAATTCCACACTCTAATCACCTCTACTTTTATCCTTATAATATGGCGTACTATAATTCTGCCCATCCACTTACTGGATCAAGCTTTACAGATTCGCCAGGAGTAGACTGAGATGTTTTTGATACACTCTTACTAAGCCAAGAGAAAAATTCGCCAAATTTCAGACCTTGTAGTTTTAGTGCCGATCTTTTAGGCGAGAAACTATTCAATGCAGATAAATCGGTTTCATCACCAATGGCAATAGGAAAAACAGTTAACTTTTTGGAATTTACCATATCAACCGTTCTCTGAACTGCTCTCATATATTCACTATTACTTCCATTAGGGGCACCATCTGTCATTAAGACAAGCCACGGTTGATAATAATCTACTCCTTTATCTTTGTATTCCTGCTTTCTTCGTTCTAATAAATCCAATGCCAAATTTACACCTTCACCCATCGCAGTATCGCCCTGTGACACTAATTCTGGAATATCGCCTTGGCGCTCTACATTTGCAAAATCAACCAAACACCTTGCTTGATTATCAAAAGTGACGATACATATTTCAGCAGAATAAACAGCCATTTCATCATCTTTTATTGCATCATAAAATAGATCAATGCCCTTCTTTAACTCATCTATCCTACTTGTTCCACCTGTTACGAGATTCCATTCTCTACCATCTTCAAATATAGTTTCTCCTGTAGGAACACAGTCACCTTCAACGGCACCCATTGATCCACTTGTATCTAGACATAAACAAATCGGAACTCTAGCAGTAGGATTTTCAACGAGATCCTGAACTCTTAAAAGCATATTACTATCCATGTTTTTACCCTCCTACAAAAATATCTACAAATCAATAGAATGTTCTCTATACTCAGAATCATTAAAAATCAATTTCCCATTTTTCACTTTGCTCGATTTCATATCTTATTTGTCCGCTATCAAATAATGCAGCAACTTGTTTTGTATTCTTAAAATCCATTTATAATTCGCCCCATCCTTTTATACCTTCGACATCAAGTTTTATGTTTTCCCCCGGCGTAGACTGCGACGTTTTTGATACACTCTTACTCAGCCACTCGAAGAACTCCTTAAACTTCAATCCCTGCAATTTAAGTGGAGACCTGCTTGGCGAAAATTTAGCTAACGTCCCCATATCAGCAGCTGATCCAATGCCTATAGGAAAAACAGTAAGTTTCTTGGAATTAACCATACTACAAGTTCTCTCTATTGCAGTCTGGAGTTTCCTTGAGTCGCCATTAGGTTCCCCATCAGTCATAAGCACTAGCCACGGCTGATAATAATCTACTCCTTTATCTTTGTACTCTTCTTTTCTCTGCTCCAATAAGTCAAGGGCAAGATTGACCGCCTCGCCCATAGGCGTCATACCACTTGCGGTTAAATATGGTGGATTCGGTTGTAATTCTAAACTCGCAAAATCCACGATGCACGAAGCATCACTACCGCCAAAGGTAACAACACTAACTTCTGCAGAATAAAGAGCCACCTCATCATCCTTAATTGCATCATAGAACAATTTTACTCCCTGATTTAGTTCGTCAATAGGTGAGCCACTCATTGAACCACTGACATCCAAGCATAAACATACAGGCACTCTCGGAGTTGGGTTATTAACTAAATCTTCCACTCTTAAAAGCATATTGCTATTCATCACTATTCCACCTTCCTTTTTTAGAATTCGCATAGTTGAAATTTATCAATTAACATTCAAATCATGAGCTGCCCACATAAACCCCTCTTCTAACATCTTTAAACGATTCTCTAAATCATGGATTTTTTGGGCTTGTTCATCCAACTTCTGATCATATAATTGAATTACTTTTTGTGTTATCTCACATTCTAATTTTTCGTAAATCTCATCGACATCTTTTTTATTCACAATCCACCATCCTCACTGACACAACGTTTTTGTATACTCAACCATTTCAATATATTTATCCCTGCATTCTTCATACTTTGAAATTGAAATCAAGTCTAAACATGGATTTATGTAATTATCCAGCAAATACTGACAAAGTTCATCAAACTTATCTGACGTCTTTATTGTACTTACAATAAGAGGAGCCGTTCGATAATACTCTTTTATAAGTTCCTCGCCACCATCACTATGTATTAACCATGTATCTCG
Organism: uncultured Lachnospiraceae bacterium; assembly: GCA_964491975.1. Classification (GTDB taxonomy): domain Bacteria; phylum Bacillota; class Clostridia; order Lachnospirales; family Lachnospiraceae; genus SIG300. The sequence continues at coordinate 19,546 of CAZBHM010000003.1, forward strand.
ATAATTTCTAAGTGTAGTTAATTCAATACAATCATCCGGTTTACCTAGCCCTTCACATACCGCAGTTGTAATAAAACAAAGTGATCCACTACTACCCGAATAAGAACTTCCACTCGATCTAGAAGAACTACTACTGCTACTACCACTTGGCCTATATGCCGACGAATACGGAACATAGCTTGAACTCCTAGATGATTTATTCTTTCTACATGAATCGCATCTTTTAGGAATATCCAAACCTTTTTCCCGATAAAAATCATATTGATTGTTCGTAAGTTCAAAAATCCTACCACAATCAACACAATTTTGCCGAACTCTGATTTGACGACCATAATCAAAGCAATCCTGACATATATCGTGCTTTTTTGCTCCCCTTACATACTTTTGATAGTTAGTAAACAGTATTTCTTTTCCACATTTTTTACATTTATATACCTCTCCCTTGTCTAGACAATTTGCGCATATTCCATTTTTACATCTGTTTTCTTCTGCCTCTTGTCCGCATAGCTTACATCTAATATACGTAGACTTAGGATTCTTCTTATGCCTAGTTGGAAACAGTTCAACCGACATCTCATCTTGTTGAGCATATTTTCCACTATCAAGTAATTCTAAATAATACTTGAATTTTGGAAGCCATTCATCAACAGATAACCTATCTTTTTCAAGAGAATAACTACCACCTTTTCTAAAGGTATTATAAAAAGCCTCTTTTAGGTCATACGTCAAATGACTCCAAATATACCGCCAGGGGCCATCCGGTGTTTTCTTATTGGAATTATCACCAAATGGATATGAAAAATCCATTTTAATGATATTTGATATAGGATCCTCCCCACCCTGTTGTGAATAAGGAGGCTTACCAGGTAGCATAATCATAAATAATAACGTTGCAACAGCAAAATTTTCATTTCCACGTGTACGCAAAAAATCTGAAAAACGCTTTCGTTGGATTTCAGGAGCAGTATAGTTATTAGTTCCAACCGGACAAGGATACTCTTCAACCTGATAACTATCTGTATCAACAAAATAAACTTCTCTAGGTGATACAACCAAAATATTAGCTGGATTAATGTCACCCATAATGATATTTCTATCATGAAGATACTTAATCTTCTCCAAAATCGTTACGCATAATTCAACCGTGTCTCGTTTCTTCCAATTTGGAAACTTTTTCAAAAATAATGGCTTTGGTCCAAATACACTTTTTTGTAGTTCTTGCCCCCTTGCCTGCGGCATTAAATACCCAACAAATTCACGCTTTGAATTAAATACTATTTCAACCGGATAGCAAACGCCTGTACAATTAATTTTTTTTGAAAGCATTAATTGTATCTTTTCATATTTTCTTTTCGTAATGTTATCTTTTTTATATATTTTAGCCACATACGGTGTATTCGTTAAATATACTATTGCTTCTCCCCCAGCTCCCAATTCTTTTGTAAGCTTAATTGACCCCTGAGAAGTTAATACAACGCCTCCCTCTGTAGGCATTTCTGTTATCTGCAATTTTGCATCTGCAATACTTGTTACTTTACTACATATTCTAAAAGTTTCATCTTCACCAATTTCATCTTCTTTTTTCTTTTGTTTTTTTGATGATTTCTTCAAATCTTCACTTCCTTCTAAATCATGCCAAAAGAACTCACTCAAGAATCCATATTTATTTATTCTATTTACCTTTACCTCATTTGCTTTAACAGAACGGTTATTATTTAATGCTAAAATATCTTTTGCTAAATCATTATCTTGTGTGATAAGCAAAAGATTATAATTCATTCTAAATTTTGTAAAAACAACTTGAAATACGTTATCAGCAAAGTTATCCGTCTTTTCTCCCCTTATTTCAACATAACCAGCTTCAACTAACTGATTAAGTTGTTTTAGACACTTCTTAGCTTTTTGTGCAAGTTTTAAATTACCATTATTTTTTGAATGTTTTTCAAGCTCTTCTACACTTCTTAATGGTATAAATATTTTATTCTGATACTGATGTAGCAATGGAATAATATTCACCCAAAAGTCATCGGATGAAAAGTGCAATAAACTGCAAGTGTCGATAAAAATTTTCCAATCTTTGCAGTAACCTTCAAGCACTTTTTGAGCTTGTTCTTGCTTTTCTCGGTTAACCGGGCCATCTCCCATTCTTCTTCACTTCCTCCAATTTGTTTTTCATTGCGACCATTCTTGCTAACTAATATAAAAAATTCATATAAGACTATTTGTCACTCTTAATATATTTTCCCGATTTAATTCTCTCATCTTTCGGTTTTTGTGCATTTTCCGGAATAGCCCAAGTATTCCCCCATTTTACAGCCCCTTCAATACGTCCTTCTAAACATAAAGTATTAATTCTGCGCTCCTTGATTCCCCATTTCTCTGAAATCTGTGAAATTTTTAAATATCCATCCATACATTGACCTCACAAAAGAAAGTTCACACTTCTTTATCAAAATAATAAAACTGTTTCAAAAATCAATAATGTAATTAGCTAACGTTTACAATTCTTGTAGCTTTACGTCATATGTTTTCACATATTTTGCATCAATTATTATGTATAATCATTATACTCTTACATTCGCACAACGTCAATCTGTTTTCGAGCGCAACTACTACTAAACAGTCGTAATGTCAGAAGGATTACCATAAACAAAAATACAATTCATAACCAAAAACACTTAAAACTGACAGAACGAATTTACACTGAACAAGAACTGGTTAAAGGAAATACCTTCAGTTCTATTGCATCCGTTTTAGCTAAAGCCCCTTCCACCATCTCCAATGAAGTAAAACGTGCACAGGAATCCTGTGTTCCAATTCTGCCTCCTGCGCCATCCCTGTGAAAGTAGCGTTCCACAGCTTTCATTTTCTTATGATTTTCTTTCTTTTCAAACTTTATCCTATTCAGTTTTTCCCGATATTCCTACTCTGAAGCCTCAAATAATTCAAAATCTTCTGCTGTCTTACAGGCACGCTTTTCCAAATCACGCTCCCTATACATTACTTTCTGTGATTTCGAAGGCTCCTCATCCACTGTCTGCAGACGGATTTTCAGGCGAAACAAATCTCCATATGACTTCACATCATACTTCCTCGCTTTCCGCTATTTATATTTCCTGTTGCAAATATTTCTTTTTATCCTGCAACTTATGCTGTTCTAATTTTCTCTGCTCGCTTTGCTTCTCCACATCTGCCTTCTTTTCTTCCAACCTTTGCTTTAAAGTTTTCGGTGCAAGCGATTTTACAAATTCTACAAATGCTTCTCCAAGTCCCTGCGATGCAATAAAACGCTTCAGCTTCTCTATCTGTTCCGATAAGCTGTTGATTCTATTTTCCAATCCGAATATTTTCTTTTCATATTTTTCTAACAGATGATTTCTTGATACAGACCTGCTAAATGCATCCACAATGGTATTCCAATCACTTTTCTTGATTTTGACATATTCTTCTCCACCAAATATATTATTCACCGGTACAGCCATACTTTTTGTTTTCTTTATTTCTGCATTCACTTCTTTTGAAATAGTCTTTAATGTAGAAGCTCTCAAGTCATGCTTAGCAAGTATCTCCTGATTATTTTTATCCATCTCCTCCAGCTTATCCACCTGCTCTGCTAATTTCTGTGCCTGTTCCGTAAGTTTTTCATTACGTGCTTCCATTTCTTGTGCCTGTTGTTCCAATATTGCAACTTCCTGCATTGCCGCCTTATATTCCGGTAAACTCAAGTTATCCCTTTGCACACCAAGCACCTCTATCTCTATTCCATGCTGATTACAAAGTTCTGTCAGATATGCCCGTTCTCTTGCCTGCCATGCAACAGTTTCGTTTTCTTTTTTACTGACTGCCTTTGCTAATCCCATTTGCTGAAACGCTTTCGTCAGACTATTTCGTGTTTCCAAGCCTGTTTTATATCCATGTGCCACCGGAATATAATCCATATGTAAATGCGGCGTTGCTTCATCCAGATGCAGTACACAGTTAAATAAATACAGATTGGGATTACGTTCCTGAAAAGTTTGTGCATACTTTTCTAATACTTCAGCAGCTACCCTTGCGTCCTCCGTCATATTCCCGGCTTCATCTACTACCGCAGTATCGGTCACTTTACCAATTTGGACTATATTTTCATAAAAAGGCTTTTCTTTATTACCTGAGCTTTCAATCTCTTTCAAATAATTATCCTTTTTTCTGTCTTTACGCTTTTGAGAAGCATTATAATCCCTAAGTGCCTGCCCGAAACATTTCTCATATGCTTGTTCCAAAGATTCCTGTATATAAATTCGGTTCCAAGTTGTCCTTTCCGGTACCACATTTTTACTGATAAAGTCTCTGTTATTATGAGAAAGATGTCCTTTCCCTTTGGGAAAAGAAATTGTCTTTGCCGCCATAATATCACCCTCTTTCCTTGAATAATTAAATATGTGACTAACTACGGTTTTGTTACTTTTGTCAAAAGTAACGCCTTATTACCTTTGACACTACGCATCAAAGGTCGGCGCTCTGCGAGGCTGATACCGCTCATCGAGCGGCATAGTCTGTTGCAGCAAATTCCCCTGCAGCAGACTGCTCATTCGACAAACTGCCGCCTACATTCGCTATGGGTGACGGTGCCACAAAATATCATTTCGGCACCGTATCATAGACAAACACATATCAGTGGATACCAACTGTCTATTCACCCATTCCAAATGCAAAAGCCATCATATCCTCTGTCATTTCCGGCTCCTGCATTTGCTCTGTTTCTTCTACATTCGCCCTTTTTCCATCCTCTCCTATGACAGAAACAGTAGCTATTGCATAATCCTGAAAGCATACTTTTATCTGCTCCATAAGTGCCTCTTGTACGCTTTGCAGTCTTTCTTCCAAAACTCCTCTCAGCATCTGTTCCAAAGTTTCTGCAAGTTCCCCATGATTCACTCCTACTTTTTCAGCCATCCGCACCGAATTTCGCAAGTCCAGAGTTGATACAAACGCCTCCGACAGTACCTTGCCATAGGAACCGTCTTTTCTTGTTAATGTCTGCAAATATTCCCATGTTCTCCGTTGGTTTTCATCTTCCATGCAAAACTTTACATTACTGCATTTATAAGTTTTCTTCATAATCTCTTATCCCTGTCTGCGTTGCTTTTGCAATGCCAGATACTCATATCCTTTAGCATTAGCACAGATGTCCTCAACAAAGGTTACATTTTCATTTGCAGAAAGGTTACTATAATTCTTCAAAAGACAACCGCCACCACCAACAATTATAAAGATGTACTAAATTTTCCTTATATCCATAATCCACTAATCGCTTCAATATATCCTGTGTATATTTCCTTGCAATTCTTTCCACAGTTTTAGCGATACTATCTGTTCTCCCTTGTATCCCCTTTCGCAAAAGCGGTTCAATTAGCATTTCCGGTATATCTTCTCCTGCTGACTTAGACAATTCTTTCTGAATTTCTTTCATGCAAATGGATACTCCAAATTTATCTGTCACAAGACTTTTCTCCAAAGGTCTTCCATCTACAATCTGCATCACATTCATCGTTCCATTGCCTATATCAACCATCATGTTCATCCCCTGCATAGAACCAACATTGCAAATTGCCGCAAATCCCTGCGGAAATACTTCCACTCCAGATATATGTATTCTGTATCGTTCTTTACGGAACATAAAATCCAAATCCGCTGTCTGAAGCAAGTATTTCTTAAATTCTGCCGATTGTGCCTTTGCCCAAGCCAACGGAAGTCCCACCGCTAAGACTACATTTGCCGCATGCAATCCACGAAACTTTAATTCTTCTGCCAATCCGGCAAGGGTCAATATAAAGAAGTCCTGTGAATCAGTTTTGTTCCCCTGATAAACTAAATGACTTTCTCCAATCACATAATATTTTTCTTTATATTTCACATAATTTGTACTGACTATCGGTTCTTCCTCAAAACACTCCACACCCGTCGTAAATACCCTATGTGCTGTCTTAATATTCCCATATCCATGATCTAATCCAATAATCATTTTTGTATTATTATATTTCTGCATAAAGCCCTCCTGTTATTCTAATTCTGCTGTATGTTTACAGCTTTTGTTTACAATTGCTCTTTTAAAAATACTTCGTTTACATTGTTTACAAATGCATAAAGCATTATGTTTTCTGCATTTTCCTGTAAACTGCATTGTTTACTTTTTCGCATACTTTTATATGTAAACAGAATTTGTAAACAAAGCCTAAAAAACTATTTTTTATCAAAAGGTGTTTCCATATTTTCTGGCAATCGCTGAAATTCCTGCCTATCAGCCACCTTTTTCCAACCTCTTTGTATTCCATATTCCTTAAATCTGTGAGAGGATATTTTCTCCCAGCCTGCAATACTATGGTTCATCACATTATTGATTTCTTTTAATTCCCAATCCTTTGGTGTATCATATTCATGGTGGAATGCCTCTTTATAAATCATAATGCTACATACATAATCCTCTGATAATTCATCCAACCAATTCTGTATAATTCCTACTTTTGCATCTTCCGGCATAAATTCTTTTTGCATTTCTTTTAGATACTGTTCTGTTTCTTTCGATAATTTCAATTCACAGCACCCCCTGCGATAAAGAACCATTGCTTCTGCCCATGCCTGTAAAATATATTGCCTTGCTTCTGCTTCATCTTCCAAAATATGTTTTTCCACTCGTTCCGGATGAACTAATATTGGTGCAAATCTGCGGTTTCCTGTACGGTCAAGTGGAAGAAAATCCATGCTGTTAGATGTTCCAACAAACACACATTGTCTTGGTCTGTCCTCCGGATGTGTTTCGTAAGGAATTTTATAAGTTTCCTTTTGCCTGCTGATAAAAGACTTAATATCTTCAATACTTTTGGCATTAACAGTTGCTATCATCTCTGACATTTCAATAATCCAATGTCCCTGCATTTTACGATATACGTTGTCATCATCCATACGCTTTAAATCATCTGAAAACCACTCATCAGAGATTGCAAGAAAACGGAAAAATGTTGATTTCCCTGCTCCCTGTCCTCCTACAAGACAGACCATAATTTCATACTTACACCCCGGCTCATATACTCTGTGTATCGCAGCCAACATTAAAAGTCGCATAATTTCTTTCGTATAGCTGCTGTCCTCTACTCCTAAATACTTTGTAAGCAGCTTTTCAATGCGTGGAACACCGTCCCATGTAAGTTTTTCCAAATAATCCCGAATAGGATGATATCTGTTTTCGTTTGCCACAATATTCATTGCCTTGTTGATATTTCTATCGTTCTTCAGACCATAATTACGCTCCATATACCAATGAATCTGATAAACATCGGTATCCGTCAGATTAGAAGAATTACGGTACCACCCAAGATTTCCAACTATATCAATTTTACCGGACAGTTCATTTTTACGAATCGCATTTTTCAATACAGGGTCACGTTGCAGTACCATCACACAGTTGTTAATGGTCTGACTTGGATTTCCTTTATCAGTCCTCGCCAAATCCGCACAAATATCTTCTACGCTACTCATTTCCGTTTCAAGCACTTGTCCGATATCGTCCCAAGATATTCGTTTTTCCTGTTCTGATTCTCTCTGCAATTTTATCCACCTCTTTTCTGTTCTCCATAAACAATTTCTCTTTTTCTTCCTCTGTTCCCATACACAAAATATCTAACCAATAACTGATGATGGGTTCTGCATGAAGCAACTCTGCATAAGCATCCGAAAAAATCATATCCGGTGGTTTATTAATAAGGAAAACACCAACCTGCTCTATCTCTGCTAAACTCTCCTTCAAAACTTCTATGGTTGTATTACACCATCTTCTAAAACGCTCTTTTATCTTTATTAACTTTTCTTTTTCTTCCATTTCACTTCGGATGCGTTTTCTTTGACTGTCTGTTAATTCCAATTTTCCGTTTATCTCAACAGGCAATCCAAAATCCTCTATCAGCTTTGCTGCCGCTTCATATTGTGACAATCCATACATACGTGCAACATAATCAATTGCATCTCCACCAACCCCGCAAGCAAAACAATGATAATTCCTATCAATCTTCATACTTGGATGTCTGTCATTATGAAAAGGGCAACACGCCAACCCGTTTCTTTTGACCTGCAAACCATAATTTTCTGCCACCTGTCTTGCTGTCAAATACTCTTTCACTTCTGTAAAAATGCTCAAAATGCTAAACTTCCTCCTTTTATTACGGAAGAACCTCTGTTATAATAATTCTGAATAATATATGGAGAGGCTCGACCTTTCTATATTCAGATTATTTTGCTCCAACAATTTAATCTGTATCAGAAATGTCCCTGTTACCAGCAGGGGCATTTCTCTTTTGATTTACTTCCAACAACTGTATCAATATTTCTTTCAGCAAATCTCCCTGTGTTCCATCCCCATGTTGCAAATACTCCAATATCTGTTCTAAGACTTTGGCTACTCTTGCTGACATATAATTTCCGGCAACTACCGTTACTTCCTGCCCTAAAATTGATTTTCTATAATATTCCCCTTTCGGTAAACCGGATAAAATAATCCTTGCTTCTACCTGTGCCTTTTCCTCATCACTAAGCCAAAATGCAATCGTATTTCTTCTAAATCTGTCCTCTCTTTTACAATCCAACTTCTTCACCCCTATCCGCTTTACCTAATCTATCCGCAATTTTTATCTGTGCATCCATAGACTGATGACAATAAGTTTCGATGGTTGTAGTAACCTTTCCATGTCCTAATCTCTTAGCAATCTCAACAGGACTAAATCCCATCTGCACAAGCATACTTGCATGACTATGGCGTGTACAATGTACCGTAATTTTCTTCACACCCGATAGCTTGATTCCACGTTCCATTTCATGTTCAATGAAACTCTTTGTACGTCCGGCAAAAAGACGTGTAGAAGCCCTTGCCCGATAAAGTGTTGCTACATACTCTCTTAATGCCTCCTGCAACTCCTTATGAATGGTAATCACTCGTACCGAACTTTCTGTTTTAGGTGGTGTAATAACATCTTCTCCCTCAATTCTTGCAAGGGATTCATCAACCGTTATTGTTCCTGCCTCAAAATCAATATCCTTTACCTGCAATGCCAGCAGCTCGCCCAAACGCATTCCTGTCCAAAACAAAATCTGAAAAGCAATCCATGAATCCTGTTTATCCATAATCGCATCTGAAAATTTCTGAAACTCCTCCAATGTCCAATATGGTCTTTCATCAGCCTTGCTTTTTCCCATGCTTCCTGCTTTTTTGCATGGATTAGAATGCAAATCATAAAAATTTACTGCATAATTCATAATGGCACTTAGCTGATTATGTATTGTTTTCAGATAAGTGGGCTTAAACCCTTTTTCCATCATTTCTCCCTGCCATTTTCTTATCATAGGTGCTGTAATTTCATTGATTGGTGTTCTTCCAAAATAAGGCAGAATCTTGTCATTCACCATATATTCTTTCTGCTTCATGGTAGTTCTACGCAAACGTTTTTCCATATCTGACTTGTATATTTCCCAAAAATCAGCCAATGTCATTGATGGGTCAGATGATTGCTGTAACATAAAACGTGCATACCACTCCTCTGCTTCCTTCTTTGTTTTGAATCCTCTCTTTTGGGACTTTTTCTTTGTCCCTGTCCAATCTGTCCATCGGTACTGTATTCTCCATGTACCATTCGGCTCTCTTTTTGCATTACAACTCATACACTGACCTCCTTTGCTCCGCCATACCATTTTTCTTTGAAATATTCTACCGGAATCTTTCCTGCAATTGTAAGAAATCCCTTACTTGCCAAATCCTTATTCATTTCTCTAAGGATTTTGTACGATTTACCAATGCTCACTCCAAGCATAGTCGCAACCTCCTCCGCATTATAATAAATTTTTTCGTTCATATAATATCCTCCTTTTTATTTGTTTCTGCATAGTATCATTTTGTTTCGTTTTTATATTATCGCAACTTTTGTTTCGTGTCAATATCTTTTTGCTTTCATTTTTTCTTTTTTTATGCTATCCTATATATGATGTTGAAATACATACATAGCTTGAAAGCAGGAGGCATATCAATATGACAGTAGGCGAAAATATAAGAAGGATCCGGCAGGAACGTGGACTTACCCAAAAACAATTAGGCGATATGGTTAATGCCAGCGAAGCCTACATACGTGCCTATGAAAGCGGTCGCAGAAACCCAAAACCAGCTTCTCTTGAAAAAATTGCAAATGCTTTATCTGTCAATCCCGAAGTACTGGCGAACTCTGATTTTGACGGACTAAAAGCTATGCACCGCCTTTTTCAAATATTTAGGCAGTACGACGGACACCTTTTCGAGTGTCAGGACAAAGATGGTAATGATATGGTTGGAATCAGCTTTGGAACTTTAGCTTTGATGCGGTCGTGGTTAGACCGTTATGAAGAATTTATACAAGAAGTAGAAAAATGTAATGAAATAAAAGATGTAAAAAAACGTGGTGAGGCTCTGCTGAAAGCAGAAGCCGACTTCAATCTCTGGATGGACATTTATCCGGAATCGGAACCTTTTAGCATGAATTTACAGATACAGAAATCACATGATGAATTGATGGATAAAATGGGATTGAATCCTAAAAATCAAAAATAAATTTTTGTACCCAAATCGTACCCATTACCAAGCAAAAAATCCCTACAAAGCCCATAAATACTGGACTTGTAGGGATTTACCCATTTATTCAAACTCTATAACCTTTCCTGCAATCTTATATATCCCAGTCAACATTATTCACCAAACCTTAGTATTTGTTGCACTCAAGCGCAGGACAACCCCTCATCTCAATAAGCGGTCCGCCCGCATTCTCAATATATTCCTTTGTAATTGTAACTCTTCCGATATTATCATCCTTAGGAATCTCGTACATAATATCAAGCATAAATTCTTCAATAATCGCTCTTAGCGCCCTTGCGCCGGTCTCCTTCTCAAGTGCCTTTTTAGCTATTGCCGAAAGTGCGCCATCATTAAATACAAGCTCAACTGCATCCATGGCAAGTAACTCTTTGTACTGCTTAAGAATTGCATTCTTAGGCTCTTTAAGGATTCTTACAAGCATATCCTCATTAAGCTCCTGCAGTGTATATATAATCGGCATTCTTCCTAAAAATTCAGGAATCATTCCATAATTACGAAGATCCTCTATCGTCACCTTCTCAATAATATTCTTATCCTTATCGTATTTGTCCTTAAGATCACTGTTAAATCCTATACTTGACTGCTTGTTAAGTCTCTCCTTAACAACTCCCTCAAGATCCGGGAATGCACCGCCACAGATAAATAAAATATTACTTGTATTAACCGTTGCAAGCGGAACCATTGCATTCTTACTGTTAGCCCCTACCGGAACCTCAACATCACTTCCCTCAAGAAGCTTAAGAAGTCCCTGCTGTACAGACTCGCCACTTACGTCCCTGCTTCTTACTTCCTTCTTCTTTGCAATCTTGTCTATTTCATCGATAAAAATTATTCCACGCTCAGCCTTCTCTACATCATTATCTGCTGCCGCAAGAAGCTTGGTAACAACGCTCTCTATATCATCACCGATATAACCTGCCTCCGTAAGTGAAGTTGCATCTGTAATGGCAAGCGGCACATCAAGAAGCTTTGCAAGTGTCTTGACAAGATATGTCTTACCGCTTCCTGTCGGTCCAATCATAAGCAGGTTGGACTTTTCAATCTCTACTCCGTTATTGCCGCTGTCTAAGCATGCCACACGTTTATAGTGATTATAAACAGCTACAGAAATAACCTTTTTGGCATGCTCCTGTCCGATAACATACTCATCAAGCATTGCCTTAAGCTGATGCGGTGCGGGTATGGATTTAATATCAAATGGCTTTTTATCCTTATCATCTTCCTTAGGCTTTTTCTTAAGCTTCTGACGTTTCGGAATATCTCCCTGCATTCCATCAAGATTTACAAAGCTTATATTTGGGAATCCCATCCCCGGCATCTTAGACATGTCCATAGACCCTAAATTTGTCGGCATGGAATCAAAAGTCTTCTGGAGACAGTCATCACATATATCAAAACCACCCGGAATACTAATAATCTTACCGCACTTACTTTCCGGTCTCCTGCAAAGGTAACAAATACGCTCGTACTTGTCATCATCCTTTTTATTATCATCAATTACCTTTTCATCAATCTCAGACATTTTAAATTCTCCTTATTGTAAAATCATTCAAAACATATTATATATTACTTTTACCATTCATACAAGCAAACTTTTTATAAAATCTTTACTTTCCGAAAATTTATGATATACTTATATTATAAACTTACTAATTCGGGGGCGCTTATGAACAAAATACTTAATAACAACACTCTATTATCACAGAATGAAATTGATACTCTTGTTCAATTCTTAACCAGACAAAACAATAACATTCAGGAAGTGGTCCTCTCACAGGACAGCATTGACAAATTAATTTCTTTACTCAGAAACACCGGCGAGCTAAACCCTGATGTATTTGAATTGTCACATGACATGCTTGAGTCAGTGTCAAGTCTTGAGGGCTATTTATTATATTGCAATATTGACAGTAATACTAAGTTTATTACCATATATGCCAGAAACAGCACAGGTACTACGGTAAAGATTACTCCTGTCGGTCTTACAGCCGGTGAGAATGTCAATGGCGGTACAGAATGGGGATATTGCATTGAGCCTGCGGTATTTGATAAGATTGCCACTTCATTTAAGCTTAAATACACCAGCACCGAGTATGAAAATGTATGCAGAAATTTTTCAATGCACCGTTATGGTAATGAATTTGCAATCATTCCTACGCTTTATCTTCCTACACAGCAGTCTTTAGCTGCGAACATGATTGAATAATTTTTAAGGAGCATTACCTTGCCAATACCGCAATATAATGCTCCTTTTAATATTTTGTACTATTCTTCTATTTTTGTTATCTTTCCCGTAGAATTGTATTCATCGAAATATGTCTGTACCTGCGAAGCAATTTCCTCATATGCTTCCTTAGGTGTCTTTTCACCCTTAATGATTGATTTATTAGCTTTTACAAACAGTGACCTTGTAGTAGATATAGAACGTGAAAAATCACATTTCATATTATCATACATAGTCTGAAGAACATCTGCTGATTCTTCATCCTGAAATGTATTTAACAACTCTGTCTCAATCATATCATGCATACCTGTACGATTTGCAATCGCAACTAAAACAGCAGCAGGATAGAAATACCATTCACCTGCATTACCAGACTTATTAAGTTAATTATATAGCAAAAAGCAGAACAAAGCTATAGTAAAATCATTATTACACATGGTAAAATCATATATGCCATTATTGTCTTAAGGCCGGTATTAAACCGGCCCTAAATTTTATTTTTTAAGATGTGTAAGTCTCTCCGTAACCTTATCCATCATATCTGTATATTTTGCAAGCTTAGCCTTCTCTTCAGCAATCTTAGCTTCCGGTGCCTTACTTACAAATTTCTCATTATTAAGCATTCCGTTAACTCGCTTAAGCTCGCCTTCAAGTCTTACCTTCTCCTTTGAAAGACGTTCAATTTCTTTTTCAATATCCACAAGCTCGGCAAAAGGCATATAAATCGTAGCTGCCGGAATAACTGCTGATACCGCATCATCATCAATGCCCGTCTTATCAGACTGAATTACTACCTCACTTGCATAGCCAAGAGTCGCAAAGAACACCTTACCATTTTCAAAAATATGTCTAATCTCTTCCTGCTCACTTACAACAATTACCTTAGCCTTCTTACTCGGCGCAACATTAAGCTCTGTACGAACTGCACGTATTCCCCTTACTGCTTCCTTAATGGTTTCCACAGCCTTCTCATCAGCCATAAAATTCCATTCTTCCGTAAATTGCGGCCATGAAGATATCATAATAGACTCTTCTTCATCCTGAATTGTACAGAATATTTCTTCCGTAACAAATGGCATATATGGATGCAGAAGCTTAAGTGAATTAATAAGAACCGTCTTAAGTGTCCATAATGCAGCTGCTTTTGTGGTATCATTTTCGCTGTAGAGACGCGGTTTAACCATCTCAATATACCAGTCGCAGAATTCTTCCCATACAAAATCATATATCTTCTGAAGTGCAATTCCAAGCTCATATTTGTCAAGATTATCTGTTACATCCTTTGAAAGATTATTAATCTTTGACAAAATCCATTTGTCAGCTCCGGTTAAATCACTAAGCTTAACACCTGCCGTATCAATATCTTTATTCTGCTCCATATTCATCATAATGAAACGGGAAGCATTCCATACTTTATTGGCAAAATTACGGCTCGCCTCAACTCTTTCCCAATAGAAACGCATATCATTACCGGGTGCATTACCGGTAATAAGTGTCATTCTCAACGCATCTGCACCATATTTATCGATAACCTCAAGTGGATCAATACCATTACCAAGGGACTTACTCATCTTACGCCCCTGTGAGTCACGTACAAGACCATGGATAAGAACTGTATCAAATGGTACCTGACCTGTCTGCTCAATTCCTGAGAACATCATACGCATTACCCAAAACGGAATTATATCATAACCTGTAACAAGTGTATTAGTCGGATAAAAATACTTCATATCCTCTGTATCATCCGGCCAGCCAAGTGTTGAAAACGGCCATAACGCAGAGCTAAACCATGTATCAAGTGTATCAGGATCCTGGCGCATCTGTTTACCACACTTAGGGCATATTGCCTTATCTTCCTTGGTAACCACCATTTCTTCACAATCATCACAGTAAAATGCCGGTATTCTGTGTCCCCACCATAACTGTCTTGAAATACACCAGTCACGGATATTCTCTAACCAGTGGAAATAAGTTTTTTCAAAATGCTGTGGAACAAATTTGGTTTCTCCATTCTTAACTGCCTTGATTGCCGGCTCTGCAAGTGACTGCATGGATACAAACCACTGTTTCGAAATACGTGGCTCTATTGTTGTTCCACAACGGTAACATGTACCTACATTATGTGAATAATCCTCTACCTTTACAAGTGCCCCCTCAGCTTCCAAATCAGCAACAATTGCCTTTCTTGCCTCGTAGCGGTCCATGCCTGCATACTTAGGAAATTCATCAGTAATCTTGGCATCATCAGTCATTACATTTATAATGCGCAGTCTGTGACGAAGACCAACCATGTAGTCATTAGGGTCATGTGCAGGTGTAATCTTAACAACGCCTGTTCCAAAGTCCTTTTCTACATACGGGTCAACAACTACCGGAATATCCCTGTGTACAATAGGGAGTATTACTCTTGCACCTGCAAGATGCTCATATCTTTCATCCTCCGGATTAACTGCCAGCGCAGTATCTCCAAGTAAAGTCTCAGGACGCGTTGTGGCTACCTCAAGATAACCCTTACCATCCTTAAGTGGATAACGGATATGCCAGAAATGTCCTGCCTGCTCCTCATACTCAACCTCTGCATCTGAAATAGATGTACGGCAGTGCGGACACCAGTTAATTATTCTCTCGCCACGATAAATGAGTTTCTTATCATAAAGCTTAACAAATACTTCCTTAACTGCCTTACTGCAGCCTTCATCCATTGTAAAGCGCTCTCTGTCCCAATCGCATGAAGAACCAATTTTCTTAAGCTGTGAAACGATTCTTCCGCCATACTGCTTTTTCCACTCCCATGCTCTTTCAAGAAATCCTTCTCTTCCAAGGTCTTCCTTAGTAATGCCTTCCTTACGCATGGACTCTACAATCTTAGCCTCCGTAGCAATTGAAGCATGATCCGTACCAGGAAGCCAGAGTGCTGAATATCCCTGCATTCTCTTATAACGGATGAGAATGTCCTGCATTGTGTTATCAAGGGCATGTCCCATGTGAAGCTGACCTGTAATATTGGGCGGCGGCATCACTATTGTATATGGTTTCTTTCTCTCATCTCTCTTAGCATGAAAATACTTTTTGTCAGTCCATTTTGTGTATAATCGCTCCTCTATATCGGCGGGATTATAAGTTTTTTCAAGTTCTTTCGCCATAATTTTCTCCTCTTAAATAAATGTTTTAACCGCATGCCCGGCTCATCCGCCGGCCATATCCGCGCAAAGCCTCACCGGCCATACTCCGCGCAAAGCCTCGCCGGCCATACTCCGCGCAAAGCCTCGCCGGCCATACTCGGAGCTTTGCTCCTCGTTGTCGCGATATTCGTCGGATGAAATTGCTTCTGCAATTTTCCTCTCCCCCGAGGGAATAAAATATCATTTGTAAGCAAGCTTACATGATATTTTATTCCCTCGGGGAGCTACGCATTTCGCCCGGCTCATTATTTCGCGCAAAAAAGCCCTTTGCATTTCTACAAAGGGCGAATATATCGCGGTACCACCTAAGCTTCGCTGTACATACAGCAATCTCCTGCCCTATAACGGAGGCTACCCGTCAATACCTACTATGAACTGTACATATACAATCATTCAGTATTACTGTTCCAAAGCTACCTTCATGATATCCTTACTCAAGGAACCTTTCAGCCGGTGGGTTCCTCTCTCTGACAGCGGTGTATCACTACTCCTCTTCTTCACTACATTTGTCATAAATAAATCATACCTATTTATTTGAAATTTGTCAAGGATTATTTTCCTTCTTTCTAATTATCCTGTTAAAACATCAGACTGTAACAAGCTTTGATAAGAAAAAGGCTGGCGGTTAACCAAAAATCAACCGTCAGCCCCATCTGCTGTTATCCAATTATATCTTTTTACTTAATTTCCGATTAAGGTGTAAAAGCTTTGCAACGTAGCGTTGCATTCCATAATCATCCTTTACTCCTAACCGATTTTTGCACCTGTCTCATCAACCTTCACTCCGTCAGGTGTCGTTGTGTTCATAAGACACTCTGTAAAAATTCTATACTACTTAACATCTCATGTCAACTCCAAATCATAACACAATTTATCACAACAGTTCAACCATAACCCGGTAAACAGAATGCTTACTTTCCATATAAATCAGACCGCCTACCGGTCATGGGTTAAAACTGTCACATCATACGAACTTAACAACTTAACGCACGCTACAACGTACATGAATTACCACATCGTATGCTTATGATAGCACTTATTTCAAGCATTGTCAATCAATTAGAACATTTTTTTCTTTAAATGCAAAACCGTAACACCTTATCTTATCCTCATTGCTCTCACTGAGTTAAGTATACACAGAAATGCCACACCGGTATCTGCAAACACTGCAAGCCACATGTGTGAATAGATTCCGGTAATCCCAAGTACCATAACCGCTATCTTAATTGCAAGTGCAAACACAACATTCTGCATTGCGATGGACATGGTCTTTTTGGCAATATCTATGGCTCTTGGAACAGAGCTTAAATCTGAATGCAGAAATACCACATCTGAAGCTTCAAGTGCTGCATCCGCACCGCTTCCCATGGCAGCGCCTACATCCGCACCCGCAAGCACGGGTGCATCATTTATACCATCACCGACAAACATTACTGCACCGTTCTTTTCCCTTATTTCACGAAGCTTATTAAGCTTTTCTTCCGGTAAAAGCTTTGCATATACACCATCAATTCCCGTATAAGAAGCCACAGCCTCTGCATTTTTCACTGTATCACCGGTAAGCATAAAGCTCTTTATTCCAAGTGCCTTCACTGCTTCAATTGCCGCTTTTGAATCTTTCTTTATAGTATCTGCAATAACAATATTGCCTGCATACACTCCATCAACTGCTATATATACCTCTGCACCTATGGCATTCCCTGCCGTATCATTCACACATACCTCATTATCCGAAAGAAGCTTTCTGTTACCGCACAGAATAACCCTGCCATCCTTAGTTTCTGCTTTTATGCCATATCCCGCAATCTCTCTGGCTTCCAAAATTCCATACCACGTTCCATCTTCCTTTGCCTTTGCCACGATACTCATTGCAATCGGATGTGTGGAAGCAGCCTCTGCCGATGCTGCAAGCTTAAGCACTTCTTCTTTTGTAAAACCATTAAATGGATTTACCTGCTGTACTACAAAATTGCCTTCAGTAATCGTACCGGTTTTATCCATGATAACAGCTTTAACCCTTGTAAGGGCTTCCATTACAACGCCGCCCTTAAATAAAATACCATGCTTTGAGCCGGCACCAATTCCACAAAAGAATGCAAGCGGTACGCTGAGTACAAGTGCACACGGACAACTCATTACAAGAAATGTAAGTGCCGTATATACATATGGATAAAAATCTTCACCCTTAATGAGCGGCATTCCTATCGCTGTAAATAAAGCCACCAAAACAACTATCGGTGTATACACTCTTGCAAATCTTGTAATAAATCTGTCAATTTCAGGCTTACTTGCAACTGCATTTTCAACAGAATCAAGTATTCTTTGAACCATTGAATCCGCGAGAACCTTCTTAGCCTTTATCTTAATCGTGCCCTCTGTATTCACGCAGCCTGACACAACCTCCGTTCCATTTTCAGCACTTACAAGCACCGGCTCACCGGTTACAGCTGAGGTATCTATACGGCTTTTTCCTTCAACTATCACACCATCAACCGGTATTCTGTCACCCGGACGTACCAAAAGCACATCTCCTACCATAATGTCACTTGCATCAATACTTTCAAAATCATCTCCATGCATTCTTAATGCCTTTTCAGGTCTTAAATCAATCGTATCCATAATCTGGCTTCTGCTCTTTGCTACCGCCATTTCTTCAAACATCTCACCTATGCGGTAAAAAAGCATAACACCGACTGCCTCCGGATATTCTTTAATTGCAAACGCACCAAGTGTTGCTATACTCATAAGAAAATTTTCATCAAAGATACGGCCGTGTAAAAGATTCATAAAAGCCGTACACAAAACATTCTTTCCAAGTACAAGATAAATGGCCGCAAATATAATTATAAGCGGCAATGACATTTCTCCACCGGCAAAAACTTCATGATAAACTTCAGCCGCTACAAATATAATTGCACATGCAATCAGGACTATAAGACTGCTTCTTTCCTTCTTCTTATCATTTACCGGCTCTGAGTGCTTCTTTCCTGACTTTCTCTCAACAAGCTTAACCTCGCCCTCTATACTCTGACAGATTTTCTGCATTCCGCAGGCAAGCTCTGACCAGTCAGTTTCTTTAGGAGCTGTCACACACAAAAGCTTTGTTGCAAAAGTAATGGTTGCATTTTCAACCTCTGTAAGTGAATTTATTCCGGCTTCCATCTTTGCCGCACAATTTGCACATCCCAAATTCTCAAGTATGTATACCTTACGAATCATACCATGAAGTTCCTTGCTGCTACAAGTACATTCACTGTATTTCCTGCCACACTGTCCACATACCATTTCCTCATGTACCACATGCTCGTGATGATGTCCATGCTCGTGGCAGTGACATTCCTCGCCATGCTCGTGATGATGCTCATGTTCTTCATTATGCTCCATAGTTCTATCCTCCCTAAATATTGTAATTGATAAATATTCTTGTTTAAACA
>CAZBHM010000004.1:0-16801 GCA_964491975.1 uncultured Lachnospiraceae bacterium
TTTAATTATGATGGATGGTGGAAAAGGTCAGGTTAATGTTGCACTTTCCGTACTTTGTGAGCTGGGACTTGATATTCCGGTATGTGGTATGGTAAAGGATGATAATCACAGAACCAGGGGACTTTATTTTAATAATGTTGAGATTCCCATTGACCGTAGTTCAGAGGGTTTTAAGCTTATAACAAGAATACAGGATGAGGCACATAGATTTGCAATTACCTTCCACAGAGATTTAAGAAGCAAAAAGCAGGTTCATTCGGTGCTCGATGATATTCCACAGATAGGCGAGACCAGAAGAAAGGCACTTATGAGGCATTTTAAATCACTTGAAGCAATTAAGGATGCAGATTTTTTAGAGCTTGCAGGCGTAGAAGGTATGAATGAACGCGCAGCGGCAGAGGTTTATAATTTTTTTCATAAATAATAATGACAAGGAGAGAGACTATGGCAACAGTAAGAGTAGCAGAAATTATTACAAAGATGAATCTTGAGAATCTTACCCCGGATATAGACGTTGAGGCGGTTAAGGTCACTGAACCGGATACCAACAGACCGGCACTTCAGCTTACGGGATTTTTTAAGCATTTTGACTCACACCGTGTACAGGTTATAGGTCAGGTTGAGCATGAATATCTTGACGGACTTGAAAGAGAAATTAAGGTAGAAAGATATAAGCAGCTTTTTGAGTGTAATATTCCGTGTCTTGTATACTGCCGTGGGCTTAATCCTGATGAGGATTTATTAAGACTTGCCAATGAATACAGGGTGCCGGTTTTAAAGTCAACGAAGCCAACCTCTGCATTTTGTGCAGAGACGATAAGATGGTTAAGAGTAAAGCTTGCACCATGTATTTCGATTCATGGCGTGCTTGTTGACGTTTATGGAGAAGGTGTGCTTATTACGGGTGAAAGTGGTATTGGTAAAAGTGAGGCGGCTCTTGAGCTTATTAACAGAGGACATCGTCTTGTAAGTGATGATGTGGTTGAGATTAGAAAAGTAAGTGATGAGACTCTTGTAGGAACGGCACCGGAGGTTACGAAGTATTTAATTGAGCTTAGAGGCATAGGAATTATTGATGTCAAAACGCTTTTTGGTATTGAGAGCGTTAAGGAAACTCAGAATATTGACATGGTAATCCGTCTTGAGGAGTGGGACAAGGAAAGAGAGTATGACAGGCTCGGACTTAATGATGAATATGTGGAATACCTTGGCAATAAGGTTGTATGCCATTCGATTCCGATTCGTCCGGGACGTAATATTGCAATTATAGTAGAATCAGCGGCTGTTAACCATCGTCAGAAGAAGATGGGCTATAATGCCACTGAGGAGCTTTACAGACGTTTCCAGGCCAATATGGCGAGAAGACGTGATGAGGATATGGACGACTAAGATGAAATACTTTTTTGGAATAGATGTAGGAGGAACCACCATTAAGTATGGTCTTTTTGAAGAGAGCGGCTGCGTGCTTATTGACAAGTGGGAGATTGCAACGGATAAAAGTAACGGTGGGGGTTATATACTAAGAAATGTTGCAGAGGCTGTAAGTGCAAAGCTTGCAGAGCATCGGATTGATACAGGCAGTATTGCAGGTATCGGTGTGGGCGTACCGGGACCGGTAAGCAGTGAAGGCATGGTTAACGGGTGTGTCAATCTTGGCTGGGGAGTGACGGATGTAAAGAGTATTCTTACGGATGAGTTAGGAAAGGCTTGTAAAATGAAACAGCAGATTCCGGTATTCGTCGGAAATGATGCCAATGTTGCAGCACTTGGTGAATATGTGGCAGGTGCCGGCAAAGGATATAATAGTCTTGTTATGGTTACCCTTGGTACGGGGGTAGGCGGCGGCATTATCATAAATGGCAGGATTATACCGGGTGCGGATGGTGCGGCCGGAGAAATAGGGCACATGCCCATTGCTTATGATGAGACAGAATATTGCAGTTGTGGGAAAAAGGGCTGCCTTGAGCAGGTAGCTTCTGCCACAGGTATTGTACGTGTTGCGGGGCGACATGTAAGCAAAGAGACAATTAATGAATGGACAGGTGGAAGCGTACTTACCGCTAAGCATGTTTTTGATGCGGTGGCAGCCGGTGACAGTGTTGCCGGGATGGTGGCAGATAAGGTTTCAGAGTATCTGTCAACAGCACTTGCACATATAACATGTGTTATTAATCCTGAGATAATAGTCATCGGAGGCGGTGTTTCAAAGGCCGGTGATGTTCTAATTGCCAGACTTGTGAAATATTATAAAGAGAAAGCATTCAGGGCATGCAAGGATACTATGATTGTGCCGGCAAAGCTTGGCAATGATGCGGGAATTTATGGAGCAGCCGGGATGTGCCTGTAGAAAAGAGTTGAGAGGTAGTATGTCTGTTATGGATAATAAATTTTATGAAGAGCTTGTTAATATTGCCGGTAAAGAGGCGGTTTTTGTAAATGAACCGCTTGGCAGGCATACTTCTTTTAAGATAGGGGGACCGGCCGACTATTTTACGGAGCCGCATTCTGTATCTGAGATAAGGAAGATAGTTGATTTATGCCGGGCAGAGAGAGTTCCATTTGCAGTTATTGGCAATGGCAGTAACCTTCTTGTAAGTGATGAAGGCTACAGAGGTGTTATTATATGTATTGCCGGCAGAATGTGTACCGTAAGAACAGAAGGCAGTCGGATATATGCAGAGGCCGGGGCATTGCTCTCTAAGATTGCCAGAGAAGCACTTAACAATAGTCTGACCGGTTTTGAATTTGCAGGAGGAATACCCGGTACGCTTGGCGGCGCGGTGGTCATGAATGCAGGTGCATATGGCGGCGAGATGTCACAGGTTATTGAAATGGTTGAAGTCCTTGACGGTAATGGCAATATTTTAAGCCTTGGAAGGGAAGAACTAAAGCTTGGTTACCGCACATCTGTAATACCGCAGAAGGGTTACATTGTAGTTTCTGCAGTGCTAAAGCTTACTAAAGCTGACAATCCCGAAAACATAAGGAGCACAATGAAGGAACTGCTTGCAAAACGAAAAGACAGGCAGCCGCTTGAATATCCGAGCGCGGGCAGTACATTTAAACGCCCGGAAGGACATTTTGCAGGGAAGCTTATAGAAGATGCCGGGCTTAAAGGCTTTAGTGTGGGAGGTGCCTGCGTATCTGAGAAACACTGTGGTTTCGTTATTAACAAGGGTGGAGCCACGGCTAAGGATGTGCTTGGACTTA
The DNA here is from genome assembly GCA_964491975.1 of uncultured Lachnospiraceae bacterium. GTDB lineage: Bacteria > Bacillota > Clostridia > Lachnospirales > Lachnospiraceae > SIG300. The sequence continues at coordinate 3,211 of CAZBHM010000004.1, forward strand.
TGGAATATGTTAAGGAGACTGTTTTGAAAAAATTTGGAGTAGAGTTGGAGCCTGAAGTTAAAATGTTAGGGTTTTAAAGGAGGCCAGTATGCATTTCGTAATTGTAACAGGCATGTCAGGTGCCGGGAAAAGTACAGCACTTAAGATGCTGGAAGATTCAGGATACTTTTGTGCGGACAATCTTCCGATTGCACTGGTGAGCAAGTTTGCAGAGCTTACCAGAAATCCGGGAGAAAGCTTTAATAAGTTTGCAATAGGTGTGGATGTACGAAGTGGAGATGCACTTGGAGACTTTGAAAATGTGCTTGAAGAGCTTTCAGACAGGCATTTTGAATATGACATTTTGTTTCTTGATGCATCTGATGAAGTACTGATAAAGCGCTATAAGGAAAGCAGAAGAAGTCATCCGCTTGCTCTGAACGGCAGGATTGAGAGCGGAATAGAGCTGGAGCGTGCGAAGCTAAAATTTCTTAAAAGGCAGGCAGACGTTATTCTTGATACAACTAATCTGCTTACGAGGGAGCTTAAGCAGGAGATAGAAAAGATTATTGTTAAGGATGAAAGCTTTAGCAATATGATGGTAACGATATTGTCTTTTGGTTTTAAATATGGAATACCCAGTGATTCGGATTTGGTGTTTGATGTAAGATTTTTGCCTAATCCGTATTATCTGGAGGACTTAAGGCCGCTTACAGGCAATGATAAAGAAATTCAGGATTATGTAATGGGCTTTGAGGTCTCGCATGAGTTTTTAAATAAAGTGGTTGATATGCTTGAATTTCTGATTCCAAATTACATACTTGAGGGTAAAAATCAGCTTGTGATAAGTATCGGCTGTACCGGCGGAAAGCATCGTTCGGTAACGCTTGCCAATGAAATTTATAAAAAAATCTTGCATAATACTCAGGGATATGGTATAAAGATTGAGCATCGGGATATTGAACGTGACCGAAACGAAAGAAAATAGCTATTGGAGAAGGTAAGATGTCATTCACAAGCGATATTAAGGAAGAATTGTCGAAAAACATAAGCAGTGCGCGACACTGCCGAATAGCTGAGGTGGCAGCAATAATAAGTCTTTGCGGCAGGATACTTATATCAGCTAATGAGCATTACTGCATAAAAATTCAGACAGAGAATATCGCAGTTGCAAGAAAGTACTTTACATTACTCAAAAAAACATTTAATATAAGTACTGGTGTCTTAATAAGACAAAATATGTCCTTAAAGAACAGGAGATTATATGTTATTACAATCGAGAATCATGAGGATTCTCTTAAGGTGCTTAAGGCTACGAAGCTTCTTAATGACAATAACGAGATAGAGGAAAATCTTTCTGTAACAGATAACGTGGTAATCTGGCAGCAGTGCTGTAAGCGTGCATTTTTAAGAGGTGCATTTATGGCTGCGGGTGCGATAAGTGATCCGGAGAAGAGCTACCATTTTGAAGTTTCATGTGCTACCGAGCCGAAGGCAGAGCAGATAAGAGATATTCTGGCAAGCTTTGACATAGATGCCAGAATTATTATGCGTAAGAAATATTTTGTTGTCTATATTAAAGAGGGTGCACAGATTGTTGACGTACTTAATATCATGGAAGCGCACGTTGCACTTATGGAATTTGAGAACGTAAGAATACTTAAGGAAATACGAGAGAATGTTAACCGTAAGTTTAATTGTGAGACTGCCAATATAAGTAAAACCGTGTCGGCGGCAGTTAAACAGACAAGAGATATTGAGTATATAAGGGATACGATAGGGTTTGATGGTCTGGCAGACGGTCTTTGTCAGATAGCGAAGGCAAGGCTGGAGAGGCCGGAGGCTACATTAAATGAATTGGGAGCGGCTCTTAATCCACCGGTAGGTAAATCCGGTGTAAATCATAGATTGCGTAAACTTGGCAGTATAGCCGACGCACTGAGAGAAGAGAGAGGAGAAACGACATGATTACAAAAAAGATGACTATTGACATTCCCACAGGTCTTGAGGCAAGACCGGTTGCTTTATTCGTGCAGACTGCAAGCAAATACGACAGCAGTATTTATGTTGAGCATGAGAACAAGCGTGTTAATGCAAAGAGCATAATGGGAATGATGACACTTGGGCTTAATGCAGGAGAGGAAATTGTTGTATCGGCTGATGGTTCTGACGAAATGACGGCAATTGAAGGTATTGAGAAATATCTTAGTGATGTTTTATAAGATTTATAAAAGTGCAATATAATAGTTAACGGACAGGAGAGGTAAGCTTTAAGGGTTTATCTCTTTTTTCAAAAGAACAGGAGGATGAGGGATGGCGTTTACACATTTACATGTTCATACAGAGTACAGTCTGCTTGATGGTTCAGGTAAGATAAATGAGCTGGTTGCAAGGGCAGTGGAGCTTGGCATGGACAGCATTGCAATTACAGACCATGGTGTTATGTATGGAGCCATCGATTTTTATAAAGCGGCAAAGGAGGCAGGCATTAAGCCGATTATCGGATGCGAGGTATATGTGGCACCCGGTTCAAGATTTGACAAGGAAGCAGGTACCGGCGAGGACAGATATTATCATCTTGTGCTGCTTGCAGAGAATAATAAAGGCTATGAAAATCTTATGAAGATAGTTTCTAAGGGATTTGTGGACGGCTTCTATTATAAGCCGCGAGTAGATTATGAGGTGCTTAGGGAATACCATGAGAATATAATAGCATTGAGTGCATGTCTTGCCGGAGAGGTACAGCGTTATCTTAACAGAGGCATGTATGAAGAGGGTGTTAAGGCGGCATATAAATATCAGGATATTTTTGGAGAGGGGAATTTTTTCTTAGAGCTTCAGGACCATGGAATGCCTGAACAAAAGAATGTAAACGGGCAGCTTATCCGCATGAGTAAGGAAACCGGTATAAAGCTTGTGGCAACAAATGATGTGCATTATATAATGCGCGAGGATGAGGAGGCACATGACATACTTTTGTGTATTCAGACAGGTAAAAGACTGACTGATGAGAACCGCATGCGCTATGAAGGCGGCCAGTATTATCTTAAGTCCGAAGAAGAAATGCAAAGACTCTTTCCATATGCAAGGGAAGCACTTGAGAATACGGCAAAAATTGCGGAAAGATGTAATGTGGATTTTACATTCCATGAGACAAAGCTTCCAAGATTTGATGTGCCGGAGGGTTATACGGCATGGGAGTATCTTAATAAATTATGTCTTCTGGGACTTAATGAAAAATATCCTTCCGATGACGGTACGTTGAAAAAGCAGCTTGATTACGAGCTTTCAATAATAAACCAGATGGGCTATGTTGATTATTTTCTTATTGTATGGGATTTTATTAAGTTTGCCAAGGATAATGGCATCAGCGTGGGACCGGGGCGAGGCTCTGCAGCAGGAAGCATTGTTTCATACTGTCTTGGAATAACAACGATTGACCCGGTCAAATATAGCCTTATTTTTGAGAGATTTTTAAATCCGGAGCGTGTTTCCATGCCGGATATAGATGTTGATTTCTGTTTCGAAAGGCGGCAGGAGGTTATAGATTATGTTGTGCGTAAATATGGCAAGGAAAAGGTTGTGCAGATTGTTACCTTTGGTACGATGGCGGCAAGAGGCGTAATAAGAGATGTTGGCCGTGTACTTGACATACCTTATGCAAGAGTCGATTCCATAGCCAAGATGGTGCCCTCGGAGCTTAACATTACGATTGACAAGGCACTTGTAAGCAACCCTGAGTTTAAGGCACTTTATGATGCTGATGATGAGGTTCACAATCTTATTGACATGTCAAGAAAGCTTGAGGGACTTCCAAGGCACACCTCAATGCATGCGGCAGGTGTAGTTATCTGTGATAAGGCTGCCAGCGAGTATGTTCCCCTTGCCAAGGCGAACGATGGTCAGATTACCACCCAGTATACCATGACAACGCTTGAAGAGCTGGGACTTCTTAAAATGGATTTCCTTGGACTTAGGACACTTACGGTTATTCAGAATGCAACAAAGCTTATTAAGGCAAGCCGTGGCATTGAACTGGATGTTGAAAAAATAGATTATGATGATAAGGCAGTTTTTGATTCGATAAGCACCGGAAGGACCGATGGTGTATTCCAGATAGAAAGTGCCGGTATGAAGAGCTTCATGAAGGAGCTTAAACCGCAGAATTTAGAGGATATCATAGCCGGTATTGCACTTTACAGACCAGGCCCGATGGATTTTATTCCACAGTATCTGCGGGGCAAGAATAATAAAGAGACGATTACTTACCATTGCCCGCAGCTTGAGCCGATTTTGGAGCCCACATACGGCTGCATAGTGTATCAGGAGCAGGTTATGCAGATAGTTCGTGATCTTGCAGGATATACTCTTGGCCAGAGTGACCTTTTAAGGCGTGCCATGTCGAAGAAAAAAGACAATGTTATGCGGGAGGAGCGTGCCAATTTCGTATATGGCAATCCTGAAAAAAATATTAAGGGATGCATTAATAACGGAATCAGTGAAGAAATTGCCAACAAAATATATGATGAAATGATAGATTTTGCAAAATATGCCTTTAATAAATCGCATGCGGCAGCATATGCGGTTGTGTCATATCAGACGGCATACCTTAAACATTATTACCCGGTAGAATTTATGGCAGCACTTATGACCTCAGTTATTGCCAATAACAGCAAGGTATGTGAATATACATATACCTGCCGCAATATGGATATAAATATATTGCAGCCGGATATTAATGAAGGCGAGGCTGAATTTTCAGTTACGGGGAATAGTATAAGATATGGATTAAATGCAATTAAGAGCATAGGGCGTTCAGTGCTTGATGCAATTGTGGCAGAGCGCGAAAGAAACGGTTTATACCGCAGTCTTCCGGATTTTATAGAGCGTAACCTTAATAATGATCTTAAGAAAAATGTTGTTGAAAATCTTATTAAGGCAGGGGCATTCGACAGTCTTGGTGCTACCAGAAAACAGCTTATGAGTGTATATCAGCAGATGATTGATGACATTGCAGGGCGCAAGAAAAAGTCGATAGAAGGACAGATGACACTTTTTGATTTTGCTGCTGAGGATGAGAAGGCAGAGTATGAAATAAAGCTGCCAAATGTCGGGGAGTATGATAAAGACATGCTTCTTGCCTATGAAAAGGAAGTACTTGGCATATATATAAGCGGGCATCCGCTTGAAGAGTATGAGGGGAAGATGAAACGCAACATTACAGCTAAAACCAGTGATTTTGTCCATGATGAAGAGACCGGTGAAGTTGTTGTGGAGGATGGCAGGTCTGTATGGATTGGCGGAATGATTACAGGCAAGACCATGAAAACAACCAAGAACAATAAGATGATGGCATTTATTACGGTTGAGGATTTGTTTGGCAGTGTAGAGGTTATACTTTTTCCAAGAGACTATGAGGCTAACAGCAGATTTATCAATGTAGATGATAAGGTATTTGTAAAGGGCAGGGTACAGGTGAGTGAGGAAGAAAATGGAAAGATGGTCTGTGAACGTATTGTGCCGTTTGACAGCATACCCTCAGAGCTTTGGATTAAATTTGATAATAAGGCAGCTTATATGGCCAGTGAGAACAGGCTTTTAGAATTACTAAGAGAAGCACCGGATGGCAATGATGGTATAGTTATTTACTGTGCGTCTGAAAAAGTGAGAAAAAATCTTCCTGCAAATTACAATGTTGGCATTAATAAGGAGCTTTTAGAGCAATTATCGTACTTTTTTGGTGAAGATAATGTGAAAGTTGTTGAAAAGAGTATTGAAAACATTGGCAAAATGCGTTAAAATAGCGTAGAGTTATTGATTTATACAACATTGGAGGAAAAGACAATGGCTAGTGAGATAAAGACAATCGGAGTACTGACAAGTGGCGGAGATGCGCCTGGTATGAATGCCGCAATCCGTGCGGTGGTAAGAACGGCTATTGATATGGGAATGAGCGTTAAGGGAATCCGCAGAGGCTATCAGGGACTTATTGATGAAGAGATTATTGATATGGACAGACACAGCGTATCTGAGATTATTCAGAAGGGCGGAACAGTTCTTTATACAGCACGTTGCATGGAGTTTATGACGGAGGAAGGCCAGAAGAAAGCTGCTGAGATTTGCAGGAAGCATGGAATAGACGGACTTGTGGTTATCGGCGGAGACGGTTCCTTCCGCGGCGCACAGAAGCTTGCACAGCTTGGTATCAATACAATCGGTGTACCTGGAACGATTGACCTTGACATAGCATGTACTGAGTATACAATTGGTTTTGATACAGCAATTAATACAGCCATGGATGCAATTGATAAGGTTCGTGATACCTCAACTTCACACGAAAGATGTAGTATTATTGAGGTAATGGGTCGTCATGCAGGATATATTGCGCTCTGGTGCGGTATGGCTACAGGGGCAGAGGATATTCTGCTTCCTGAGCGTTATGATGGTGATGAGCAGACACTCATTAACAGTGTTATCGAAGGAAGAAAGCGCGGTAAAAAGCATCATATTATTATTAATGCTGAAGGTATTGGCCATTCAGCAAGTATGGCCAAGCGTATAGAGGCAGCTACCGGTGTTGAAACAAGGGCAACCATTTTGGGTCACATGCAGCGTGGCGGCAGTCCTACATGTAAGGACCGTATGATGGCATCCTTAATGGGAGCTTATGCGGTTAAGCTTCTTTACGCAGGTAAGAACATGAGGGTAGTGGCTTATAAGCACGGTTCAATATGTGATTATGATATTGATGAGGCTTTGGAGATGAAGAAGGATATTGATGACTACGAATTTGAAGTAGCAAAGATTCTTTCAAGATAAGCTCCAGATTACGAGTTTCAGGTGGGAGGCAGCATCGGCAGTGTGTGTAACAGGACTTATGACACTTCCGGTATTCTCACACTGGAGCCTTTTTGGACAGATTATATTGCTCATGCTTATCCAGGCCGGAGGGCTTGGCATAATAGCTGTTGTATTTATAATATTTGTAATGCTTAAAAGAAGAATAAGCATGCGTGAGCGTATACTTATTCATGAGGCGTATTCACTGGATACATTTAAAGGACCGGGAAAAGCACTTTTGAGGAGTTTTAACGGGCAACTGTTTAGAAGACTTACCATACATTCGAAGCTTGCAATTGTAACTACATTAATACTTCTTTGTGTTGGAACATTTATGCTTCTTTTGGCAGAGTGGAATAACCATGCCACGATAGGGCATATGTCGCTTTGGCAGAAGGTGATGGCAGCCATGTTTCAGACTGTTACTGACCGTACAGCAGGATTTTTTACAATACCGCAGGAGAATTTTACGGATGCAGGCATGATTGTCAATCTCGTGCTGATGTTTATAGGTGGTTCACCGGCAGGTACGGCAGGAGGTGTCAGGATATGTAACACAGGCAGTAAGGCTGGATGTATCAGATGCAGAAGCCATGCATTCGCTTGGCATCGAAAGTATGGATGTCGCAATTGTGGCCATTGCTTCTAACATGGAGGCGAGTATTATGGCTACGATTTTTGCAAAGGAAGCAGGCATTCCCTATGTAGTAGCTAAGGCAAATTCGGATATGCATGAGAAGGTGCTTGGTAAGGTGGGAGCTGATAAAATAGTTTTTCCTGAGCGTGAAATGGGAGAGCGTATTGCGAAGAACCTTATTTCAGGCAATTTTATAGATATGGTTGAGCTTAGTGATGATTTTAGCATGGCTGAGATGGCACCACTGCCAGACTGGACCGGTAAATCACTTAAGGAGCTTAACATAAGACAGAATTATGGTATTAATGTAATTGCAAAGAAAATTGGTGACAAGGTGGATATTAATATAAATCCTGATGTGCCGATAGAAAAGGATGCAATTTTAATTATAATTGGTGATAATAAACGACTTGGTAAGATAGGAAAGAAAAATGATAACCGCAAATAACAATCCACAGATTAAGAATATAGCAGCACTTCAGAAAAAGTCAAAGTTAAGAAGAGAGCAGGATGTTTTTATTGTTGAGGGTGTCAAGATGTTTAAGGAGGCACCTAAGGACAGAATAGAGGCAGTGTATGTATCGGAGAGCTTTCTCAAGGATAATGCACCGGCAGCACATGAAATGCTTAAGGACGTTAAGTATGAGTGCGTGTCTGATAAGGTATTTGCAGGAATAAGTGATACGATGACTCCGCAGGGAATACTTGCACTTGTTAAGCAGTATCATTATAGTTTTGATGATATATTTACGAATAATAAGCCGCCTTTACTTGTTGTACTTGAGGAGCTTAATGACCCCGGTAATCTTGGAACTATTGTAAGAACGGGTGAGGGTGCCGGAATTACAGGGATAATTCTTAGTAAGGGCTGCGTTGATATATATAATTCCAAGGTTATTCGTGCAACCATGGGTTCCATTTACAGGGTACCGTTTATGTATGTGGAGGATTTGCATGAAGCCATGGGGATAATAAAGAAGCATTGTACCGTGTATGCGGCATATCTTGATGAAGACAGATTTGACTGTTATGGCAGTGATTATAAAAAAGCTTCCGCATTTCTTATAGGGAATGAAGCATGCGGTCTTACAGAGGAAACCGTAAGGCTTGCGGATAAGAGAATTATAATTCCGATGGAAGGTAAGGTTGAGTCGCTTAATGCATCGGTGGCGGCATCAGTGCTTATGTATGAGGCCGCAAGACAGAGAAGAACAATTTAGTCAGGAGGTAATTTAGTGATTAGAAAGAGACAAATCATACCTGTAAATATAAAGGCATGTTTGCTTCTTGTAGTAATTGTAGCAACAGCAGCAGCTACTATGTTAATAACAGGATGTACCAGGGAAAGCTTAAGTGTAGAAGAACCGTCCGGGGAATTGGCAACGGAAGTTACGACCACAGCATCAGTAAAAAATAATGAACTGCCGACAGTAGTTATAAATTTTAATGATGGTGCGGAGCCGACGGCAGAGGCAACAGTTCCGGAAGAAACAATACCTGATGAAACTACAACGATTTCCGGTACAGGTGATGCTGCGGATGAAGAGACGACAACTCCTGAAGAAACAACAATTCCGGAGGAGACAACAACTGCAGAGCCTGAGCCGTCCGTACTTGACGGATATCTGCTTGCCGATGTCAAACGGTATCTGAATGTCAGAAAGGAAGCGGATATTGAAAGTGAAGTAGTAGGTAAGCTTTACGTAGGAGATCTTGCCGTAATTGTTGAGGAAATAGAAGGCTGGACACATATTACATCCGGTAATGTAGACGGATATGTAAGTACTGAGTATACGGTTACCGGCAAAGCTGCTGAAGAATACATAATAGAAGAGGGGATGTATGTTGCAAAGACAACCGCAAGTGGACTGCGTATAAGAAAAGAGCCGAATACAGAGTGTGAATATTATTCATCAGCGTATAAGGGACAGACTTTTGCTGCGCTTGGCGAAGCAAAGGATGGATGGGTTCCGATAAGATATCAGATGTCAGAATGTCCGGATGGGGTAGCATATCTTTCGGCAGAATATGTCGAGCTTTCATGCGACCTTGGTGAAGCAATTACGATTGAGGAAGAAAAAGAACAGATAAGACTTGCAGAGGAAGCCAAAAAGAAAGCAGAGGAAGAAGCACGTATTAAGAGAATACTTGATGCATGTAAAGTTGTTCCGGTTGCCAACAGGGAACCGTTTAGCTTCTCGGATGAGGATGTGTATCTTTTAGCATGTCTTGTATATACAGAGGCAGGTGTAGAGCCTTATGAAGGAAAACTCGCGGTAGCGAATGTAGTACTTAACCGATATCTGCAGGGATATGGTGATACACTTACTGAGATTATATATGCCAAAAATCAGTTCTCACCGGCATCGTCAGGTTCACTTGCAAGATGTCTTGAGAAAGGACCGACTGAATCCTGTGTAAGGGCTGCAAAGGAAGCAGTTGCAGGTGTTAATAATATAGGAGATTATTGTCATTTTATTACTATATCAAGGGCTAACTATGAGAAGTATACAGAATATACGATAATAAACAGACACTGCTTTTATAAGAGAAAAGGCTGGGGTTAGTGCTGCAGACACTGACGTTTATAGAAAATTTATAAAGTTTAATGTAGTTTTTCTGTTATTCGTGAACAGAATGTGGTATGATAGTGTATGAAGATTGAGTTTCATACACTATTATTATTTTCGGGACAAAACTTAAATTGCGGCATGTGTTCATGCAATGGACGTGAGGTATTTAAAAATACAGAGCTTATTATGGGAGAGTCAGATGTCAGAGAAAGATAATGATAAAAAAGAAAAAAAATATACACTGAAGATTCGTACAAGACTTGTCATGGCATTTCTGATAGTTGTGCTTATGCCGATTTTTTTAATAGGCGGAGGAAGTATTATATATACCAATTATCAGATAAATGCAATTGAAGAATATTATAATATTGACAGCGGCGGACTTACAAGCTTTTCGGATACCACGCTGCTTCTTAATAAGCTTACCCAGGACATTTATGGTGAAATTGTCTTTCTGGCTAACGAAACACCTGAGCGGCTTGAGAACAGAGAACTTCTTACAGATATTAACAGGAAGCTTCAGAATAAATATTCGGCGCTCGTTGTAGTAAAAAACGGCAGCATTTTTTATGATGGCAGTGAAGGCAAGCTTGGCGATATGTATGAGATGCTTATCGGAATAAGTGATGATGCCAATCAATATGACAGTGGATATTATGTAGGTGGAAGATATCTTATAAAGAGCGAGGATTTTAAATTTGAAGATGGTAGCGCAGGTAATATTTTTATAATTACAAAGATAGAGAGAATGCTTCCTGAGGTTGTAACGATGCTTAAGGGACTGGTATTGGTTGTCATTATAGGTATGGGAGCTACTGCGATTGTTATGACGAGCTGGATATATCAGAGCATGTTTGCACCGCTTAAGCAGCTTAGGAAGGCTACGCATGAAATCGGAGAGGGTAATCTTGATTATAGCATTAAGGAGATAAGCAATGATGAGATAGGTGAGTTATGCCGGGATTTTGAAATAATGAGGCTTAAGCTTAAGGAGAACATCGAGGAAAAGCTTAAATTTGACCAGGAGAACAGAGAACTCATAAGTAATATATCACATGACCTTAAAACGCCTATTACGGCGATTAAGGGATATGCAGAGGGTATTATTGATGGTGTTGCAGATACCCCTGAGAAGATGGACAGATACATCCGTACAATTTATAATAAAGCCATGGATATGGACAGACTTATAGGAGAGCTTACATTTTACTCAAAGATAGATGCCAACAGGATTCCATATGCATTTGACAAGGTTAATGTTGAACGTTATTTTAGTGACTGTGCCGAGGAGCTTTCGCTTGACCTTGGCGAGAGAGGTATTGAACTTAGCTATAATAATGAGACCGACCATTCTACGATAATAATTGCTGACCCCGAGCAGCTTAAGAAGGTTGTTAATAATATCGTAGGTAATTCAGTTAAGTACATAGGAGATAAAAAGGGTCATATTTCCATACACATAACTGATGAAGGCGATTTTGTAAAAATAGATATAGCTGATAATGGAAAAGGTATTGAGCAGAAGGATTTGCCATATATATTTGACCGTTTTTACAGAACAGATGCTTCGCGTAATTCGATGCAGGGCGGCAGCGGTATAGGGCTTTCCATAGTTAAGAAAATAGTTGAAGACCACAGCGGAAAGATATGGGCGCAGAGTAAGTTTGGAGAAGGCACTACGATGTGTATGGTATTCCGCAAATACGAGGAGGTAAAGATTAATGAGCAGAATATTAATAGTTGAAGATGAGGTAAGTATTGCAGAGCTTGAGAAGGACTATCTGGAGCTTAGTGGATTTGAGGTAGAGATTGAGAATACAGGAGATAAGGGACTGGCAAGAGCCATGGACGAGGATTTTGATTTGTTTATTTTGGACCTGATGCTTCCCAATGTAGACGGCTTTGAAATATGCCGCCAGATAAGAGAGCGTAAGGACATGCCGGTACTGCTGGTATCTGCCAAGAAGGACGATATTGACAAGATAAGGGGACTTGGACTTGGAGCAGATGATTATATTACCAAGCCATTTAGTCCAAGCGAGCTTGTGGCACGCGTAAAAGCGCACCTTGCCAGATATGAGAGGCTTGTGGCAAGCAATCCGCAGGAGAATGAAATTATTGAAATCAGAGGAATACGTATCGATAAAACCGCAAGAAGAGTATTTGTTAACGGCGAGGAACGCATCCTTACCACTAAGGAATATGACCTTCTGACTTTCCTTGCGCAGAATCCTAACCGCGTATTTACCAAGGAAGAGCTTTTCCGTGAAATCTGGGAGATGGAGTCAGTTGGTGACATAGCAACCGTAACTGTGCATATCAAAAAAATCCGTGAGAAGATTGAGTACGATACTGCAAAGCCACAGTATATCGAGACTATATGGGGTGTAGGTTACCGCTTTAAGGTATAAAGGGCTCGTAATCCGGTGTATATTCAAAGCTTACAGGTTTTCCGGATGTCGGGTGTACAAATTCAAGACTGCATGAGAACAGACCAAGGGTAGAGGTGCCTTTGGCTGTTTTTGCATATCCGGAATATTTAAGGTCACCAAGAAGCGGATGACCGGCATGAGAAAACTGCACTCGTATCTGGTGATGGCGGCCTGTATGAAGAGTAACCTTCAGAAGCGAAAAAACTTCATCATCTATTGTTCTTTCTGAAATGACATCATATTCAAGGGATGCCTTTTTACTGCCGGGTGTCCCTTCTTTTACTACAGAAGAGGTATTTGACCTTTCGTCCTTTAATAAAAAATCATTAAGAGTCCCGGATTTATCTGAAAAAGTTCCACTTACAACTGCAAGATAGCATTTGGCCATGGTATGCTCCCTGGTCTGCCGGCTTAAATTGGCAGCGGCTGTCTTGGTTTTGGCATAGACCATTATGCCACCGACAGGCTGGTCTAAACGGTGTACTACGTATATTTCCGGCACTGTTTTTATTGAGGAGGTTTTCATTATATGTCGCTTTAAAATGTCAGTCATGTCAGAATTAAATGATTTGGCACTTTGGGAGGCAATTCCTGCCGGTTTTATGCATACAATAATTGAGGCATCTTCAAAAAGAATAATGGGTTCAGTGTTTGGCATAGTGCTAAAATCTCCTTGTAATGTGAATATATCAGTGGTATTATACCAACGAGTGTTCATGCGTGGCTGAACTGTTACCAAATTTATTATAGCGCAATTTATAAAATTTTTAAATAGAAATGTCACTTTTTGAAGAAAATAAGTATCTTAATATATAGGGAGGATGAGAAATACCATGAAGAAGAGCGTAACAATTATATGTATCATTGTGTCGGGAGCGATACTTACGGTTTTTGGCATTACTGCCAGAAACTGGGCAGATAACAGAAATCAGTATGAGAGCAAAGAAGAGGTAACTACTACAGAACAGAAAAACCTCTATAATACACTTCCGCAGGCAACTACGGAACTAAGAATTGAGGAAACCACGACTGAGGAAACCACGACTGAGGAAACCACGACCGGGGAAACCACGACTGAGGAAACCACGACTGAGGAAACCACGACTGAGGAAACCACGACCGGGGAAACC
>CAZBHM010000004.1:16901-36139 GCA_964491975.1 uncultured Lachnospiraceae bacterium
ACGACTGAGGAAACTACGACCGGAGAACCAGCGTCTGCTGCATCGGATGGGCAAGAGAGTGAAACAGTTTTAGATGCGGATGGACCGTTTACGATGGCAGAGATGGATTATTTTGCAGATGCACTTTTTATCGGCGATTCAAGAACAGTGGGACTTAGAGATTATGCAAGCATAACGGGGGCAACATTTTTTGCGGGCACCGGAATGAGTGTGTATAACATACATTCAGGGAAGGTTATTGTGGGTAAGCTTGGCAAGATGTCATTTGAAGAGCTTCTTGGCTCGAAACAGTTTGGCAAAATATATATTATGCTTGGAATTAATGAGCTTGGATATCCACAGAAATCCACGGTGAAAAAGTATGGGGAATTAGTAAAAGAGATAAGGAATCTCCAGCCGGAGGCCATAATATTTATTCAGGCTAATTTACACGTAACGGCAGAGCGTTCAACATCGGATACAATTTTTAATAATCCGAATATTAATACCTTTAACAGTGAAATTGCCAAGATTGCAGACGGAGAGAGCATATTTTACATTGATGTGAATGAGCTTTTTGATGATGAAAACGGTAATCTTAAAAAGGAGTATGCGGCAGATAATACACATGTTATGGGAAAATATTATGCAGACTGGAGAAACTGGCTTCAGACAAAGGCAGTTATAAAGTAGCGGAGGTATTGAAGTGGTAAGTGAGCAGAAAATCAGGTATTTCTGTGCTTCCGTTGAAAAATTAAAGGATAGTATGTTTCGTGTGGCATTTGCCATTCTTAAGAATCATGAGGATGCTGAGGATGCCATTGGAAGAACACTTTTGCTGGCTTATGAGCATCTTGATGATTTGAAGCTTTTTGAGAAGCTTAAGCCCTGGCTTTTTAGAATACTGACAAATGAATGTTATAAAATCGCAAACGGCCGGCATGAGCATGAGAACATAGATGATGTGGAAAACCAGGTGTTTTATACTGATGATACCGGAGAACGACTGTGGATATGGGAAGCTGTGATGAAGCTTGATGAGAAGTACCGCAGTATAGTGATACTTTTTTATTTCGAAGATATGAGTATACGGGATATTGCAAAGGTTCTTACGCTTTCGGAAGATAATGTGAAAAAGAGACTTTCAAGAGCACGTGAAAAGCTAAGGTGCATACTGAAAACGGAGGGTTACAATGAATAAGTATGATAAGTATTTAAGAAGGAACGCCGGTAGAGAAAAAGTAGTAATGCCGGAGGAAATGTCTGAGAGTATTGATGATATTCTTGAGATGCTGCTGGAAAGAACAAAAAACAGAAAAAGGCAGATTTTCCCTGTTGTGGCAAGGGTAGCGGCAGGTTTGCTGATTGCGCTGTTTATAATCATGCCTAATGTAAATGCTGAGGTTGCATATGCAATGTCAAAGATACCGGTGGTAGGTTCTTTTGTGAAGGTTATAACGATAGCTGAATACAACTATAATGACGAGTATCACAGCGAAAATGTAAAGATACCTGAGTGGCAAGGGTAGCGGCAGGTTTGCTGATTGCGCTGTTTATAATCATGCCTAATGTAAATGCTGAGGTTGCATATGCAATGTCAAAGATACCGGTGGTAGGTTCTTTTGTGAAGGTTATAACGATAGCTGAATACAACTATAATGACGAGTATCACAGCGAAAATGTAAAGATACCTGAGGTGGAGTTAGACGGTAGCGGACAAAGCAGCCTTGAGGATCTTAATCTTGATATTAAAACTCAGACTGACATGGCAATAGAACTGTTCAGAGAGACATGTGAACAGCTTCCGGATGCACATCTTGGACTGTACATTGACTATGAGACGATTACCAATACGGAGAACTGGTTTGCTCTTAAGCTTATAATTGCAAGTGTCAGCGCCAATAACTCAGTGGAGCTTAAATATTACAATATCGATAAAGAAAATGGAACTGTAGTTGCACTTTCAGAATTGTTTGAGGAGGATTTTGATTATATAACCGCGCTTAGTGAAGAGTTATGTCGGCAGATGAGTATACAGAATGAGGAATTTGGTGAGGATGTATATTGGGTTTATCCATATAATGAATTGGAGATGGTATTTGATAAGATTTATGAAGAACAGAATTATTATTTTAATGAAGCCGGTGAACTGGTGATTGTACTTGATAAATATCAGGCTGCACCGGGATATATAGGCTGTCCTGAGTTTGTTATACCAAGAGAGGTCTATGAAGCATTTTTAACGGTGGAGAATTAACGGTCACAGACAGGTATATTAGCACATTATCCGGGCAATACTTTAACCGAATCAGGAGGTTGCTCTGATTTGGTTAAAGTATTGCCCGGAGGTGTCATTATATATGAATGAAATGTATAAAAAGAAGCTTAATATCTGTGCTTTTGCAGTTGCATCGGCATTGTTTATGTATCTGGTATTCAGATTCATTTTTCCGGTGTTTTTGCCGTTTATACTGGCATTTCTGTATGCACTTCTTATTCTGCCGATTGTGAGATTTATGGATAAAAGGCTTGGATTCAGGCGAAGTGTCGCTACAGGGATAGTAATGATAATTACAATAGTGCTGATATTTACACTGGGTAACTGGATTTTATCTAATCTTATGGTACAGCTTAGGAATTTTATTAATAATTATAATTATTATGAGCAGCTTATACTTGGACAGGTTGAGGAAATAGGCGGCAACCTAAGCAGGTTCCTGCATCTTGAAGAAAATATTGTAGGCGACATTGTAAATGACAATCTTGCTCTTATGGGAGAACGGATTGAGGAGAGACTTGTGTCGCTTTTTATGGATAATTCAATGTCACTGCTTAGATGGATAATAACATTTGTGGCAGGAGCAATTGTGCTTCTGATTGCAACATTTCTTATAAGCAAGGACTGGGAAAGTCTTAAAAAAAGTGCAAAGAGCTGTTTTTTTGCTGATGAGCTTGATAGGTTTGCAACAAAGCTTTCAAGTGTGGGAAGTGCATATTTAAAAACGCAGTTTATACTTATGATTATTACCATGACCATATGTGTTGCAGGATTTACGATACAGAGAAATCCTTACTCATTGCTTCTTGGAGTCGTTATCGGATTTTTGGATGCACTTCCGCTTATAGGCTCGGGGCTTTTTTTTATACCGTGGATAATAAGTGTGCTTTTGATGGGCAATTATCTGTATGCATTCGGACTTCTTATAATATATCTTTTATGTTATTTTGTAAGAGAATTTTTAGAGCCAAAGCTTATGGGGCATGGTGTGGGGGCAAGTGCGCTCGAGATGCTTATATCAATGTTTGTGGGACTTAAGCTTCTTGGATTTATGGGACTTTTTTTAGGCCCGGTGGGATATATTTTATTAAAAGAACTGCTTAAGCAGAATGATACCTGAAAGTAGTTCACAAAGTAAACTTGACAAGATGTCAGTTTCGGAATACAATAAAACACAGTATTATTAATATAAGGAGAACATAATATGGCAAAGGATAAGAAGCTTGTAGAAGCTATAACCTCCATGGAGGATGATTTTGCACAGTGGTATACTGATGTAGTTAAGAAAGCAGAGTTAATTGCATATTCAAGTGTTAAGGGATGTATGATTATTAAGCCTGCAGGATATGCAATCTGGGAGAATATTCAGAAGGAGCTTGATGCACGTTTTAAGGCAACAGGCGTTGAAAATGTATATATGCCTATGTTCATTCCGGAGAGTCTTTTGCAGAAGGAAAAGGATCATGTAGAGGGCTTTGCACCGGAGGTTGCGTGGGTGACACATGGCGGACTTGAGCCGCTTCAGGAGAGAATGTGTGTAAGACCTACATCTGAAACATTATTCTGCGATTTTTACGCTAATGAAGTTGAATCTCACAGGGATTTGCCTAAGTTATATAACCAGTGGTGTTCAGTAGTACGCTGGGAGAAGACGACAAGACCATTCCTTCGTTCAAGAGAGTTTTTATGGCAGGAGGGTCATACTGCGCATGCAACGGCAGAAGAAGCAGAAGAAAGAACAGTACAGATGCTTAACCTGTATGCGGATTTCTGTGAAAATGTACTTGCAATGCCTGTTGTAAAGGGCCGTAAGACTGATAAGGAGAAATTTGCAGGTGCAGAGGCTACTTATACGATTGAGGCACTTATGCATGACGGTAAGGCACTCCAGTCCGGTACAAGCCATAATTTCGGTGACGGCTTTGCAAAGGCATTCGGTATCCAGTATACTGACAAGGAGAATAAATTACAGTATGTTCATCAGACCTCATGGGGTATGACCACCAGACTTATAGGTGCGATTATCATGGTTCACGGTGATAACAGCGGACTTGTGCTTCCGCCTAAGATTGCGCCGGTACAGGTTGTGATTATACCTATCCAGCAGAAGAAAGAGGGTGTTCTTGATAAGGCATATGAGCTTTCAGAGACACTTAAGAAGAGCTGTAGGGTAAAGGTTGATGATTCAGACAAGAGTCCGGGCTGGAAGTTCAGCGAGCATGAGATGAGAGGTGTACCGGTTCGTGTTGAAATCGGTCCTAAGGACATTGAGGCCGGACAGTGCGTGCTTGTAAGAAGAGATACAAGAGAGAAAATGGTTGTTGCAATTTCTGAGATTGAAAGTAAGGTTACAGAGCTTCTTGGTGCAATGCAGACAGACATGCTTGAAAGGGCAAGAGCTCACAGGGATGCACATACCTATGATGCAGTAAGCTATGATGAATTTAAGGATATTGTGGCAAATAAGCCCGGCTTTGTAAGAGCCATGTGGTGTGGCGATGAAGCATGTGAGCTTAAGATAAAAGAGGATACACAGGCCACTTCACGTTGTATACCGTTTAAACAGGAAAAGCTTTCCGATACGTGCGTATGCTGCGGTAAGCCGGCAGGTAAGATGGTATACTGGGGCAAGGCATATTAAAACAGGCAATGCAACCGCAGGTTAATGCAGTGTGGTTTTACGAATATTCTTGCGCCGGTTTAACCATTATGTGTTAAATATGGGAGGTTTAAAATGGAGAAGAATATGAATGTTGTTGAAGAACCCCATTGGTCTGAGAGACTAAGAAGGGACCATCATTACAACTCAATGGACTGGGAGGATGAGGTTTTCGGCTGGGGAATGAAAATAGGCTGTGAGGAGGTCACACCGGAGCAGTTTGGCTATAGCGGCGGTATGGCAACCTCGTATATACAGAAAGCGATAGATTATCTGGATGGGCGTAATGGAGGAAAGGTAATTCTTGCGGGAGGAGATTATCTTTCAGGAACAATAGTTCTTAAATCAGATATATGTCTTGAGATAGACAGGTTTTCAAGGCTTATTGCGAGCACGGACATTGCTGATTATCCGGAGCATGTTGCAAAAAGGCGTACTGTAATGGATACCAATATGGGGATGAACCAGTCGCTTATTTATGCGGAGGGTTGCACTAATATTGCGATATGCGGAAAAGGAACAATTGACGGACAGGGAACGATTGACAATTTTAAAGGAGAAGAGACTGTGGGTGCAACACCGGGCAGGCCGTTCCTTATACGTATCATAGACTGTAAGGAGGTAAATATATGTGACCTTACACTTACAAATCCTGCCTGCTGGACACAAAGCTATCTTAACTGCGAGTATCTTAAGTTAGACGGACTTATTGTCAGGAGTCTGTCTAATTATAATAATGACGGAATTGACATTGACGGCTGCAGAAAAGTTATTGTTAAATACTGCGATGTAAGGTCAGGCGACGATGCACTTTGTTTTAAGGGAGCTTCACAGAGGGAATGCAGCGAAGTGGTGGTTTATGGATGTAAGTTTTACAGCTCCTGTAATGCAATTAAGATTGGAACGGATACACAGGGTGATTTCAGGGACATATATATATATGACTGCAGAATAGGCGGTGTTTCGGAAGAAGAGAAGGGAATAAAGCATGCAGGTGCGGATTCCGGAATTTCGATTGAGAGTGTTGACGGCGGCGTGGTTGAACGTATTGTATTAAGCAACATAAAGATTGAAAGGGCATTCAGTCCGTTTTTCATGCGTATTGATAACAGAGGCAGAGTGAAGCCGGGAGACCCGACTCCGGATATTGGAAGAATCCGTAATATTGTTATTGATAATGTGACAGGCACTGATAATGGTCCGCGAGGTTCTTATTTTATTGGTATTCCGGAGAGACACATCGAGGATGTGGTGCTTAAGAATATTCATATTGAACAGAAGGCTTCAACAAAAGCCGTGCTTAGTCCGGATGATATTCCGCTTATGTATGGGGAGTATCCGGATGCGCATATGATTGACCATATCGGAGATGCACCGGCATATGGATTATGGACAAGAGATGTAGATAATCTTACACTGATTGATTATAATGTAGTGCCGGGCGAGGGCGAGAAAAGACCGGAGTATGTGTAGCACTTGTAACAGTTCAGCTATGACATCATAATACGAGTGCTATAGGTATGGGGCTGTCGGGAAATAGATAGTTCAATCGGGTAGGAGGTAAATAAAATAATTATTTACCTCCTACCCGATTTTGCAGTGTCCTATGTTATTCCGTAACAATCTTATATCCACGCTTGCCGTGTTTCTTAATATCGTACATAAGCTTATCAGATACTCTGTATAATTCTTCAGGGGAAGCAGCTTTTGACAAGAGCCACAAATTCATCTCCGCCAAATCGGCTGAGAATCGTACATGAATCAAAATATTTCATCAGTAGTTCGGCAAAATATTTAAGAGAGTGGTCACCGGCCGCGGCATATCCGCTTACAATGCCGCCGGGCATTGTTTTACTTATAATTTCAAAAATCAGCTGTTCAGTCTGAGCCTTATCTATATTAACACTGCTGCTTATATATCTGAGCGGCAGAAATTCCGTATTTTCAGTAATACTGCTGGCTTCTGACATGTGTATTGATATTATGGAAAAGCTCTGCACCCAAAATTTGAAGCAGCCGGTAAAACGAACAGGGAAAGAGAGTTTCATCAGGATTGTCAGAAATAACAATCTTCATTCTGACTTGTTAGTGGAGAATTTTTTTCTTCGGTTCCGATTATATAGCAGTCATCATCCAAAAGAGAAAGCGTTTTTTCGTAATCTCTTTTGGTAAGATTAAGAATATATTGACACAAATATGGGTACTTTTAATATTATTATATCGTAACAGTTCAGTCATGTAATAATATGGAGGGGAATCATGAAAAGACCGGTTATAGGGATTACAACAAGTCTTTGTGACAGCGAGTGCAAAATTAACCTTGCTTACATGAAAGCAGTGATAAGGGCGGGAGGCATACCGATGCTGTTTTCGGCGGTTGCGGAGAACGGTGATATATGTAATGAATATATAAAAAATATTGATGGTATTTTATTTAGCGGCGGAACAGACATACTTCCGCCTTATTTTGGTGAATTTGTCATGGAAGGGTATCAGATGCCTTACGAGCTTTCGCCGCTTCGTGACCGCTTTGAGATAAATCTTTACAGGCTGGCCGATGAAAAAAGACTTCCGATGCTTGGTATATGCCGCGGGATTCAGCTTATGGCGGTTGCGGGAGGTGGTAGCATCTGGCAGAACATAGATACCTGCATGGCAAGAACATTAAGG
Source organism: uncultured Lachnospiraceae bacterium (assembly GCA_964491975.1). Taxonomy (GTDB): domain Bacteria; phylum Bacillota; class Clostridia; order Lachnospirales; family Lachnospiraceae; genus SIG300. The sequence goes on from CAZBHM010000004.1 coordinate 24,488, forward strand.
ATAAGACACTCACCTTTTGCACCGGCTGACACACTTTCACATCCGGTACTGATTGAGGAGAATACAAGGCTTGGAAGAATTGCCGGCAAAAAGTTGTGTTGGGTCAACAGTATGCATCATCAGGGAGTGAAGGTGCTTCCTAAGGGGTACTTTATATCGGCAACTGCACCTGACGGTGTAGTTGAATGTATTGAACACACGGATATGACAAGATTTGCAATGGGAGTGCAGTGGCATCCTGAAAGACTTATTGACAGAGAAGGCGGAGAATGGAGTTTAGAAATATTTAAAGAATTTATACGTGCCGCAAGCTTGTATAATTGCGCAGAAAATGTTACAATGACATGAGATGCGGGACAAATGGGCATACATTTGTGAAAGGGGTGAAAGGGTGGATATTCCACAGAAGGCAGAATATATAATTGACGAGCTTATGAAGCATGGCTATGAGGCTTATGTGGTAGGCGGCTGTGTAAGAGATATGGTTCTTGGCAGGACTCCGGGAGACTGGGATATCACTACATCGGCCACACCATATGAGGTAAAGTCGATTTTTAAGAGGACGATAGATACCGGCATACAGCATGGTACGGTAACGGTAATGCTTGATAAAGAAGGCTTTGAGGTGACAACCTACAGGATTGACGGAGAGTATGAGGACAGCCGCCATCCAAAGGAGGTAAAGTTTACCGCAAATCTTGTCGAAGATTTAAAAAGACGGGATTTTACGATAAATGCCATGGCATATAATCCGGTGACCGGACTTGTGGATGAGTTTGAGGGCATAAAGGATTTGGAAAGAGGGCAGATTCGGTGCGTGGGTGTTGCCGAAGAAAGATTTGGCGAGGATGCGCTTAGAATTTTAAGGGCAGTAAGGTTCTCGGCACAGCTTGGTTTTAGGATTGAAGAGAGTACGTGTGCGGCGGCAACAAAGCTTGCACCGAATCTTAGGAAGATAAGCCGTGAACGTATACTTGCGGAGCTTACGAAGCTGCTTGTTTCGGATAATCCTGATTATATAATACAGATAGACAGGCTTTATCTTAAGGAATATATGTTTGCGGAGAATATTATCATAGATGAAGTTACGTTAAGAATGCTTAAGAATGTACGAAATGATAAAATCTTAAGGTTTGCGGCATTTTTGCAGCATGAGGAAACAGCCGCACTTTCACATTCAATTTTAAGGGGACTTAAGGCGGACAATCATACAACGGACTATGTGACAAAGCTTACAAAGTGGCTCAGAATGGATATTAAGCCGTGTAAGGCAGATATAAGAAAGGCAGTCTGTATGGTGGGTGAAGATATTTTTTTGCTGCTTTTGGACTTAAAGACGGCATTTTGTGAAAGCTGCTGTGTTGATGACACATTAAAGCTTTCTGACGTTAAGAAGATATCAGAGCTTTATGAGGAAATCAGGCTGGCGGGTGACTGTATTACGCTTAAGGGACTTAAGGTAACAGGCAGTGACATTAAAGAGGCAGGGCTTGCCTGTGGCAAAGGCATAGGGGAGCTTCTTTCATATCTCCTTAATGCAGTGCATGAAGAGCCACAGAAAAATGACAGAAGGGTGCTTATGGAGCTGGCTGCGGATTATGCTGCCGGTATTAGTAAGTCTTGAAAAACTAGGAGGAATTTACATGCGTTTATTTAATATTTTGGAACTATTTATTTTTCCGTCAATACTGGTATTTATACTGGTGATTATTAAGCCGTTTCTTAAGAACAGGGTAAATCCGGGTATTCGTTACGCACTCTGGCTTTTAGTGGTTATAAGAATGGCATTGCCGGTGGCATTCCCGGGGGTACCGTTTATGGCAATAGGGCCTGGTACGACTGACAGTGACATTGCCAAGGAGATTCACCAAAGTTCAACTGATTCTCCGCTTGTGGCACCGGGAATGGAGAGTATGACGACACAGGAGGATATTCTTGAGGGGCAGGAAAATTCATTTTTCTTTACAGGCCATGGTATTTCACTTAAGGGCTTCTGGGTAATAGGTTCAGTTGTGATGCTTATATTTTTTGTATCGACAAGGCTGTATTTCTGGTTATCGCTTAGAGAATATAAGGAACGCTACGAGTGTGATTCAAAGATTCCGGTTTACATAATGACTAAGAGAAGAGATTGTTTTATGTTCGGGTTCTTTAAGAAAAAGATTTATATCGGGCAGGAGCTTATTGATAAAGGAGAGGCGGATTTTGTAATAGCGCATGAGCTTTCTCACGCAAAACAGCTTGACAATATCTGGCTTCTTGTAAAAAATATTCTGCTTACGGTATTCTGGTTCCATCCTGCCGTATGGACAGCGGCAGCGCATGCCGAAAAGGATGGGGAATATGCGTGTAATATGAAGACGGTTAAGACTATCGGAGAGGACAAATATCCTGAATACAAGGAATTTGTAATCGGATTGTCAAGGGTGATGCCACGCCCCGGCTTCTGGGAAAAATATGTTTATGTAAAGTAACAATAAAAAATGAAAGTGAGAAGAGACATGGAAAAAAGAGAATACAGGGAACTAGCCGATAAGGTAATCGGTATGCTTATGAATAATGGCGCAGATATGAAAACTAACAATCATCTTGCCATGGATAACTGGGAGTGGCCTACAGGCGTGGCTCTTTACAGCCTTTATAAGGTGTATGAGAAGTCAAAGGATGAGAGCTATCTTAAAATGCTTGAGGACTGGTTTAAGGTGCAGCTTGCCAAAAAGCCGCCGCACAGGAATGTTAATACGGTAGCTCCGGTGCTTGCGTTGGTATGCGTATACTCCGTTACAGGCAATGAAGAATATCTTCCGCATATTAACAGCTGGGCAGACTGGGTAATGAATGAGATGCCAAGAACTGAGTATGACGGCTTACAGCATATGACGGTGCTTAATCATCATCATGAGCAGCTGTGGGATGATACACTTTTTATGGCGGTGCTTTTTCTTCTTAAGGCAGGCAAATTGTTTAACAGACGTGACTGGATAGAAGAAGCAAAGTATCAGTTTTTAATTCATATCAAATATTTGCAGGATAAAATTACAGGTCTTTTCTATCATGGCTGGACCTTTGACCGCCGTCATAATTTTGCGGAGGCATTCTGGGCAAGAGGCAACAGCTGGTTTACGGCAGGAGCTGTTGAATTTATTGAGATTCTTGATGACAGGGACGATGCAGTGTCAAAATATGTTCATGCTTCATGGCTTGACCAGATTAAGGAGCTGCAGAAATATCAGGGAATAAACGGACTGTTTAATACACTTGTTGATGATGAATCAGCTTATTATGAGACTTCTGCCACGGCGGCAATTGCTTATGGCGTTCATAAGGGATTAAGACTGGGACTTCTTGAGGGAGATATTTACGAGAAGATGTCAGAGAAAGCGATTAATGCAGTTGTTAATAAAGTTGCAGAGGACGGAACTGTTGAGGGAGTATCATTCGGAACCGGTATGGGACATAATCTGCAGTTCTATAAGGATATAGCAGTAAGACCTACGGCATACGGACAGGGCCTCACATTCCTTATGCTTACCGAGATGCTATAATGCAACAGTTCAGCCATGACCTGAAAAACATGATGATTATGCTTGCATAAAGAATCATGTTTAAGGTCATGAGGAGAGCGCAAGAATATATTCACTTCTTAAAGGTGGGAGGATGGCATGACAAGAGAAAAGATTGCAGAAGTGGTATCGGCGCAGAGAAATTTTTTTGCGACAGGAGCTACGTTTCCCATAAGCTATAGGATTTTGGCACTTAAGCGTTTAAAAGCTTATCTTGTCAGTAATGAGGATAAGATTTCAGAGGCTGTTAAGGCAGACCTTGGTAAGTCCTTTGCTGAAAGCTATATGTGTGAGACGGGGCTTGTAATAAGCGAAATAAGCTTTATGTTAAAGCACATAAAGGCATATTCGAAGGAAAAGAAAGTTTCAACACCGCTTGCCCAGTTTCCGTCACGGAGCTTTGTGAAGCCGGTGCCTTACGGTGTTACACTTATTATGAGTCCATGGAATTATCCGCTTTTACTTACACTTAGTCCGCTTGTCAATTCACTTGCGGCAGGGAACACGGCCATAATTAAGCCAAGTGCATATTCGCCCAATACTGCTAAGGTTATTAAAGAACTTGTGGATGAGGTTTTTGACAAGCAGTATGTGGCGGTAATAACAGGCGGCAGGGAGGAGAATAATTATCTTCTTGATGAAAAGTTTGATTACATTTTTTTTACCGGAAGCACGGCGGTAGGCCGTATGGTACTTTCTAAGGCGGCACTCAATCTTACTCCGGTAACACTTGAGCTTGGTGGGAAAAGTCCGTGTATTGTCGAAAAGACGGCGGACATTAAGCTTGCGGCAAAACGTATAGTATTTGGAAAATACTTAAACTGCGGGCAGACCTGTGTGGCACCGGATTATATTCTTTGTGAGGCTTCGGTAAAGGATGAGTTTATTAAGCGTGTAATCGAGGAAATCAGGCATCAGTACGGAACAGATGCGCTTAACAATGCAGATTATGGTAAGCTTATTAACAGAAAGCATTTTGACAGGATAGTGGGGCTTATTGATAAGGAAAAAGTGGTTGTTGGCGGCATGGCTAACCCTGATACACTTAAAATAGAGCCTACAGTTATGGACAAGGTGACATTCGATGATGCGGTAATGCAGGAAGAAATATTCGGACCCGTGATGCCGGTGCTTACATTTGACAGTATAAGTGAGGTTATTGATATTGTTAATAAGCATGCAAAGCCGCTTGCATTATATATTTTTTCATCAGATAAAAAGGTGATAAGGCGGGTTATGGAAAGCTGTATGTTTGGCGGCGGCTGTATCAATGATACGATTATTCATCTTGCCACAAGTAATATGGGCTTTGGCGGAGTAGGCGAAAGCGGCATGGGGGCGTATCACGGAAGAACGGGATTTGATACATTTTCACATCATAAGAGTATCGTGGATAAGAAGACATGGCTTGACATGCCAATGCGGTATCAGCCATATACCAAAAAGAATATTTCACTTATAAAAATGTTTTTGAAGTAAATGCATATAAAATACTTGACAAGGTATTCCATAACAAAGTATAATCTTACACAGAAAAAAGGGGCTTCACATTTAGTGTAAAGGTGGAGCCTCATCATATGACAAAGAATAGGAGACTTCATAATGGGCGGTATATTTGGCGTAGCATCAAAGGTAAGCTGTGTCACGGATTTGTTTTTTGCGACCGACTACCATTCGCATCTCGGTACTAGAAGGGGCGGTATGGCAGTATATGGTGAGAAGGGCTTTGACCGTGCGATTCATAATATTGAAAATTCTCCGTTTCGTACAAAGTTTGCACGTGATTACGAAGAAATGGAAGGTAATCTTGGTATTGGCTGTATTTCAGATAATGAGCCGCAGCCATTAATTGCACGTTCACATCTGGGTAATTTTGCGATTACCACTGTTGGTAAAATTAATAACATGGACGAGCTTGTTAAAGAGGCCTTTGACAAGGGTAGTACTCATTTTCTCGAAATGAGCGGCGGTGACATTAATCAGACGGAGCTGGTGGCTTCACTGGTTAACAGAAGAGATTCCATTGTAGAGGGTCTTTTATACGCGCAGGAGAAGATTGAAGGGTCCATGAGCATTTTAATAATGACACCAAATTGTATTTACGCTATGCGTGACCGTTTGGGTAGGACGCCTCTGGTTCTTGGTAGGAAGAAAGAGGCTTTTTGTGTGTCTTTTGAGAATTTTGCATACCTTAATCTTGGTTATCATGATTACAGAGAGCTTGGGGCAGGAGAGATTGTTAAGATTACACCTGAGGGTGTGGAGGTAATGTCACCGCCCAGGGATGAGATGAAGATATGTACGTTCTTATGGGTGTATTATGGTTATCCTACCGCGGTATATGAAGGCGTGGGTGTGGAAGAGATGTGCTACCGCAATGGCCGCAACATGGCAAGGCGTGATAATGTTAAGGCTGACATTGTTGCAGGTGTACCGGACTCGGGACTTCCGCATGCCATAGGTTATGCCAATGAATCAGGCATATCATATGCGCGGCCGTTTATTAAATATACACCTACATGGCAGCGTTCTTTTATGCCTACCAGACAGTCAGAGCGCAACATGATAGCCAACATGAAGCTTATCGCCGTTGAATCGCTTATTAAGGATAAAAGTCTTCTTCTTATAGATGACTCGATTGTGAGAGGGACGCAGCTTCGGGAGAAAACAGAATCCCTGTATGAAAGCGGTGCAAAGGAAGTACATATAAGACCGGCATGTCCGCCGCTTTTACATGCCTGCAAATACCTTAATTTTTCACGTTCAAAGTCTGAGATGGACTTGATTACCAGAAGAATTATTGCAAGGCGTGAGGGTGAGGTTACACCGGAGCTTCTTGCGGATTATGCCAATCCGGAGAGTACCAATTACAAAGAAATGATTAATGAGATGTGTAAGGAGCTTAATTTTACGACACTTAATTTTAACCGCCTTGATGATATGATAGATGCGGTTGGAATAAATCCGTGCAAGCTCTGTACATATTGCTGGAACGGCAGGGAATAGGTTTAAACTATTATTATAAATTATACACTTGGAGGTAACTATGGGAAAGAGAAATGATATTCACAAGGTACTTATTATCGGCTCAGGTCCGATTATAATTGGTCAGGCATGTGAGTTTGACTATTCAGGAACACAGGCATGTAAGGCACTTAAGAGTCTTGGTTATGAAATCGTATTGGTAAATTCCAATCCTGCAACGATTATGACAGACCCGACCACGGCAGATGTTACATATATTGAACCGTTAAATGTAGACCGTCTTGAGCAGATTATTGCAAAGGAAAGACCGGATGCACTTCTTCCTAATCTTGGCGGACAGTCAGGACTTAATCTTTGTTCAGAGCTTGACAAGGCAGGAGTACTTAAGAAGTATAACGTAAAGGTTATCGGTGTACAGGTAGATGCCATTGAGCGTGGTGAAGACAGAATTGAATTTAAGAATACCATGAATAAGCTTGGCATTGAGATGGCAAAGAGTGACGTTGCCTATACTGTTGAAGAAGCGCTTGATATTGCGGACAGACTTGGATATCCTGTAGTTGTCCGTCCGGCTTATACCATGGGCGGCGCAGGCGGCGGTCTTGTTTATAATGTTGAGGAGTTAAAGACTGTAGTTTCTCGTGGTCTTCAGGCAAGTCTTGTTGGCCAGTGTCTTATCGAGGAGTCAATTCTTGGCTGGGAAGAGTTAGAGCTTGAGGTTGTGCGTGACTCTAAGAATAACATGATTACAGTATGCTTTATTGAAAATATTGACCCGATTGGCGTGCATACAGGTGATTCCTTCTGTTCAGCACCTATGCTTACTATTTCAGAGGCTACACAGAAGAGATTACAGGAGCAGGCATATAAGATTGTTGAGGCTATTGAGGTAATTGGTGGAACTAATGTGCAGTTTGCACATGACCCTGTTTCTGACAGAATAGTTGTTATTGAGATTAATCCGAGAACATCACGTTCTTCAGCACTTGCATCTAAGGCAACAGGCTTCCCTATTGCACTTGTATCTGCAATGCTTGCAACAGGCCTTACACTTGACGAGATTCCGTGTGGCAAATATGGTACACTTGATAAATATGTTCCGGATGGGGACTATATTGTAATTAAGTTTGCACGCTGGGCATTTGAAAAGTTCAAGGGGGCAGAGGACAAGCTTGGCACACAGATGAAGGCTGTAGGCGAGGTTATGAGTATCGGTAAGACTTATAAGGAGGCCTTCCAGAAGGCTATCAGAAGTCTTGAGACAGGAAGATATGGCCTTGGTTTTGCAAAGAATTATAACGAGAAGACTAAGGAAGAATTACTTTCAATGCTTCATGTTCCTACAAGTGAGAGACAGTTCATTATGTATGAGGCACTTCGTAAGGGAGCTACGGTTGAGGAGCTTCATAACCTTACAAAGATAAAGCACTATTTCATTGAGCAGATGAAAGAGTTAGTTGAAGAGGAAGAAGCTCTTATGGCAGGAAAGGGAGCCGTTCCTGCAAAGGATGTTCTTGAGAAGGCTAAGAAGGATGGTTTTTCAGATAAATATTTAAGTAAGCTTCTCGGAGTGGATGAAAGAAACGTACGCGAAGCAAGAATTGGTTATGGAATTACTGAAGGCTGGGATAAGGTTCATGTAAGTGGAACCAAAGACAAGGCTTATTATTACTCTACATATAATACAGCAGATAAGACAACTGCTACAGATAATAAGAAGGTTATCATTCTTGGCGGTGGTCCTAACCGTATAGGACAGGGTATTGAGTTTGATTACTGTTGTGTACATGCGGCGCTTGCGCTTAAGGAAATGGGCTTTGAGACTATTATAATCAACTGTAATCCTGAGACAGTTTCTACTGACTATGACACATCAGATAAGCTTTACTTTGAGCCGCTTACACTTGAGGATGTACTCAGTATTTATGAGAAGGAAAAGCCGCTAGGTGTTATTGCACAGTTCGGTGGACAGACACCGCTTAATCTTGCGGCAGACCTTGAAAAATATGGTGTTCGCGTACTTGGTACGGCACCTGCAGTTATTGACATGGCAGAGGACAGAGACTTATTCCGTGCCATGATGGATAAGCTTGAGATTCCTATGCCACAGTCAGGTATGGCAGTTACGGTTGATGAAGCTGTTGAGATTGCAGAAAGAATAGGATATCCTGTTATGGTTCGTCCTTCATACGTGCTTGGCGGAAGAGGCATGGAGGTTGTACATGACCGTGAGAGCCTCCGTGGATATATGGCTGCTGCAGTAGGTGTAACACCTGACAGACCTATTCTTATTGACAGATTTTTAAAGCATGCAATGGAGTGTGAGGCAGATGCAATCAGTGATGGAACACATGCATTTGTACCTGCTGTTATGGAGCATATTGAGCTTGCCGGAATCCATTCAGGTGACTCAGCATGTATACTTCCTTCAATGCATATTTCAGAGAAAAACCTTGAAACAATTAAGGAATATACTAAGAAGATTGCAGTTGAGATGAATGTACGCGGTCTTATGAACATGCAGTATGCAATTGAGAATGATACTGTTTATGTATTAGAGGCTAATCCACGTGCATCAAGAACAGTTCCGCTTGTATCTAAGGTATGTGGAATTAACATGGTAAATATAGCAACACAGATTATAACATCCGAGCTTACAGGCAAGCCTTCACCGGTTCCGGAGCTTAAGGAGAAGAAGTATAGTCATTATGGTGTGAAGGAAGCTGTATTCCCATTCAACATGTTCCCGGAGGTAGACCCTCTCTTAGGACCGGAGATGCGCTCAACAGGTGAAGTACTTGGCCTTGCAGGCAACTTTGGCGAAGCATTTTATAAGGCACAGGAGGCAACACAGTCAAAGCTTCCGCTTGAAGGAACAGTACTTTTCAGCGTAAATGATAATGATAAGGCAGAGCTTCCGGATGTAGCGCGTGCATTCCATGAGTGTGGCTTTAAGATTATGGCAACGGGCAGAACATATGAAACCATAGTTAATTGCGGCATTCCTGCTGATAAGATTTTCAAAATGCAGGAAGGACGGCCAAATGTTCTTGATGCAATTGCTAATGGTGAGGTTCAGCTTATTATTAATACACCCGCAGGAAAGGATAATGCCTTTGATGACAGCTATATTCGTAAGAATGCCATCAAGAAAAAGATTCCTTACATAACAACAATGGCAGCCGCTTCAGCAACGGCAGATGGTATAAAGGCCGTAAAAGCGCAGGGACAGATTCCGGTATGCTCACTTCAGGAGATACATAGAAAGATTAGCGAATAAGTCAGAAAGTGACAAACGTAATACAAAAAGAAGCCGCATTGATGCGGCTTCTTTTTGTATGGCATATATTTATTTGTGCGCGGCAATGTCTTTCATTTTCTTAAAGTCATTAAGCAGTTCTTTTGAATACTGTTCTGCCTCGTTATAATGCTGCTTTGCACTGGCATAATCCTTACTTATTATGCACTGTTTTACTTCTTTGCCGAAATTATGGAACTTGCGGTGCTTATCCTCTAACTTAACCCAGATTTCACGGATTTCGGGAGTCTTAGGGGTCATTGAGTAGTAGAAATGACCAAAACCACATTTTTTGGCATCAAACTGCATGGGAACAATATTATTGCTTTCAACCATTTTTTTAAGATTGCCAAGCCAGGTCTGATGAGCTTCAATTGCTCTGTCCATATATCCCATAAATTCCTTGTATTCCATTCTGAAAAATGCATCATCTGTCATGTCACCAAGCTCTTTGGTGCTTTCATCAAGCATTTTTTCGATGGCTACAACAGGTTCAACAGTCTTTTTGAGCTCGTTGCTGACTGCACGCAATGTTTTGGTATCCTGTGTAAGTGTAATACACTGCTCTTTAATATTTAATGACTGATTCTCCATCTCAGCCATGGAACTGCTGATTTCTTCACTGACTGCATCATCTGTCATGTCACCAAGCTCTTTGGTGCTTTCATCAAGCATTTTTTCGATGGCTACAACAGGTTCAACAGTCTTTTTGAGCTCGTTGCTGACTGCACGCAATGTTTTGGTATCCTGTGTAAGTGTAATACACTGCTCTTTAATATTTAATGACTGATTCTCCATCTCAGCCATGGAACTGCTGATTTCTTCACTGACTGCTGCAAGTGAGTTGATGGAATCATTGATATGGGCAACGTGCTGCTGGTTTTCATTATTAAGAGCCCATACGGTACCTATTTTATCAGTCATTGTATTAAGTGCTTCGATGGTATTTACAACGCTGTTGGCACTTTTCTGAGAGGCATCTTTAATTGCAGATACAAACTCGCCCATGTTGGCGGTCATCTGCTGGGTTTCTTCTGCAAGCTTACGAATTTCTTCGGCAACTACTGCAAAGCCCCTGCCGGCATCCCCTGCCCTGGCAGCTTCTATGGATGCATTAAGTGCTAAAAGATTAGTCTGTGAAGAAATCGAATTAATTCCTGCAATTACCTCATTCATATTATTAATGACATCTAAAAGGGCATCCATGTCCTTCTGCATCTTGCGGGAATCATCTATGGTTGTAAGTGACAGCTCTTTGATTACGGATAATTCCTGCTGGCCATGTTCGATTTTAGAATTAACTTCACTGCTGTCCTCAGCTGCCTGAATGATTGTTTTGGTAAGATCCTCATGCTGGCTGTTGACCTGTCCGGCAACAATGGAAGATTCCTCAGCTGCCTCACGGATAGTCTCAGTAGCCTCATTTACTGAGCTGCAGACCTCGGTCATATTATCTGTCTGCTGGTTTAAAATTAAATCTAAGGAGCTTATCTGCATGACGGCAGAAATATTTTTACTCATTACCCGCTCGAACTGCTCTCTGTTCTGTATAAGTCGTTTATATATACTGTCTAACTTAGGCTGTTTTGAATAATCGGTATTTTCTAAGTTAGCAATGGAGTCAATAAGTCCTGATTTACTTTTCTTAAGTTCCATAATATTTACCTCTCTTGTTCCAAAATATGTATCATTATCTCACATTATGATGAGAATTGTCAAGGGTACTCCTGCCTGTTCTTTGATTGCTTCCGAATAATCTGTACATATAACAACTTACGCTTTCACATATTTTTGGTTAGGACTTTT
>CAZBHM010000005.1:0-35865 GCA_964491975.1 uncultured Lachnospiraceae bacterium
TGTCTGATTGTTTCAAAATCCTGTATGCCGATTGCTACAACTCTTCCCATATGCCGATTACCTCCCATACTTCTTAGACATCAGTATATCAAAATTCAGCCGTAATTACAAGATAATAATTCCTGCATGCAGGGTTGTTTCACGAATGCACCTAATGATTTTCCGGTTCTTCATTCACCTTGTCGCATCAACGGTAACAGTCTCCCATGCTATTCAATATCACTCAAGGCAAATCCATACACTTCCGCCTTCGCCTTTGTTGCTTCATCGCATTGTGCATAAATCCCCATAAGCGTACCTGTAAAGCATTTCCCCGCAAGCTCACATGAAAGAAATCTTGTAGCCGCACTTCCTGTATATACATATGGAGCTCCATCTATCGCATAGTAGAATTTGTACAGCTCCTTATAAGCCTCCACCTTAAATGTTATCTCGCCTTCACCTGCCACAGCCTTATAAATTATCTGTCCAAAATCTCCCGCACACTTTGCAACAATTATATAATCCCGGCCGTCCTTTCGTTTTTTACAGATTTTATAAAAAAATTCATTCGAAAGATAAAGCACTACACCTGCTTCATCATTATTTTTATACGTATTAAATACAAGCTTAACCAAAAGCCTGCATTCCATGTCAAAATGCCTTACCGCCATAAATGTCGGCGAGCCTTCATCTGCCGTAAGTTTAACCGTTGACGGCTTAAGGACAAGCTTTCCATTTTCAAATACATAATTATCCCATACCGGTTTTCTAAGCCACAACCAGGAGCCATACTCTGCCCTGCTAAAATCCGCCTGCCATGATTTAACGCACCTTTGCTCATTCCACAAAGGCCCGTCCGGATTAAGTGAAGACTTACAGTTAACTCCTGCAACCGGCCAGCCATCTTCCCATGCAACCGGCACAAGAAATGTTTCTCTTCCTATATGCGACAACCAGTTATTCGCAGGTCTGGTTGCAAGATGAACCATCCACCAGTTGCCATTAGTATCCGAAAACAAATCTCCGTGACCTGCGCACGCAATCCTTTTGGTTGTGTCATTACGATTTGTAAGCACCGGATTACGGCTAAAGCTTTCATAAGGTCCCCATATTTCACGGCTCCGTGCTATCGTTGCCATGTGATTAAACCCGGTTCCACCCTCTGCCGCAAGAAGATAATACCAGCTTCCTATATGATAAAGATGCGGTGCTTCAAGAAATCCACCGCCCGTACCATTCCATATCTGCCTTATATCCCCGAGAAGCTCTCCTGATTCCACATCTATACGCACAAGTGAAATTGCCTCCTTACCATCACTGCCTCTTTCATTTGTCGTATAATATGCTCTGCCTTTATCAAACAATATCGACGGGTCAATCCCTCCAAGCCCTGCCTTAACAGGTTTCGTCCATTCTCCTGCCGGATCATCTGAGCTTATAATAAAATTACCATATCCCTCAAACGTAGCAGTTACATAAAATCTGCCATCATTGTATCTTATGGTTGGTGCCCACATTCCACCTGATGCCTTTGCCTTCTCATACGGCAAATAATCCGCAGAAATAATGCAATTGCCAATCTGTGTCCAGTTCACAAGATCCGTACTGTGATATATTGGTATTCCCGGAAAATACTCAAAACTACTTGTAACAAGATAATAATCATATCCCACCCTCACAATACTGGGATCTGGATTAAAGCCTTTGATTATTGGGTTTTTATACTTCATGGCAGCCTCCCGATAAATTTTCTTTTATTCTATCATACCGGCTATGATATGTCACTAAATGTTAAAAGTTTTTTAATATTTTATCACTTGTAATAAGTCCATGTAAATGTTAAACTATCTTTATTGATTATCAGAAGGAGAAAACAATGAAGAAACTACATATTTATTTTTTTACAGTTGCCGGCATATGCCTTACCATTGTCCTATTTATGAGGCTTTCACAAATGCCACAGGTTTTTGCCACAGAAACTGCTGCCGTGGATGTTATCACAGCAGATAACAACATTTCCGGAATCGAAACGTATATCACAGAGACTACCGGCGAAGAAGCTTTGGCAACAGTCGAATCACCCGGTCCCCTTGATACTCCCGCCGGAATGGCCAAGATTTTATTTTTCGCATCACTGCCTTTCCTTATAGGAATTGCCTTCGGTGCCTGTGCAATGCTGATAAAGGATTTAAAGAAAAAGCATAAAAAGCGCAAAAAGCAGCAGCAACGAAATAACAGCCAGGCTTAATACCCAAACCATCAAAGAATATTTGCAAAATACCCGCTGTCGGCATATTGACCGGCAGCGGGTATTTCTTACTTAACTACTATGTTTACAATTTTACCCGGAACATAAATTTCCTTCACAATATTCGCAGTAAGCTTATCTGCCACTGCTTCCCTAGCCTTCAAAAGAACGCTGTCCTTGTCCGCATCCTTTTGAATCTCTATTACAGCTTTTGTCTTACCATTAATCTGAACTGCAACCTCAATTGTGTTCTCTACTGTAAGTGCCTCATCATATTCCGGCCATGGCTCGTACGCAATCGTATTATCATGACCAAGCGCCTCCCAAAGCTCTTCACCGACAAACGGGCAGATACATGAAAGCATCTTCACAAAGCCCTCAGCATATTCCTTAGGACATGAACCAACCTTGTAAATGTGATTTACAAAAATCATCATCTGACTTATCGCTGTATTAAATCCAAGCACCTCAAAGTCATTAGTAACCTTCTTAACAGTCTGATGATATACTCTTGTAATCTCATCCTTCCTGTCATCATTAATATTAGCCTCGTCTGTAAGGAAATTCCATACTCTTACGATAAACTTTCTTGCTCCTACAACACCATTCTGATTCCATGGCTTTGATACTTCAATAGGACCCATGAACATCTCGTAAAGTCTTAAGGTATCTGCACCATAATCCCTTACAATATCACTCGGATTAACTACAAATTCAGGGAATCTCTTACCCATCTTAATACCATTCGCACCAAGAATCATACCCTGATGAACCAGCTTCTTAAATGGCTCCTTAACAGGTGACAAGCCCTTGTCATAAAGATATCTGTTCCATATTCTTGAGTACATAAGATGTCCGACCGCATGCTCAGGACCACCCACATAAAGATCAACAGGCATCCAGTGCTTAAGAAGCTCCTGATTAGCAAACTCCTTATCATTATCAGGGTCAATATATCTTAAGAAATACCAGCTTGAGCCTGCGCTTCCCGGCATAGTTGAAGTTTCTCTCTTACCCTTTATGCCGTTATGCTCATACTGCTTCCACTCTGTGGCATTTTCAAGCGGAGCCTTTCCTCCCTTACCCTTGTAATCCTCAAGCTCAGGAAGTACTAACGGAAGCTCTTCATCCGCAAGCACATGAATACTGCCATCCTCAAGATATACAACAGGAACAGGCTCACCCCAGTATCTCTGTCTTGCGAAAATCCACTCACGGAAATGGTAATTAACCTTTCTTCTTGCAATACCCATACCCTCAAGCTTTCTGGTAATAGCCTCTTTTGCCTCTTCAACGGTAAGACCTGTAAATTCCTCCGAATTAATAAGCTTACAGCCTTTTCCAAGGTAGTCGCCCTTCTCAAATGCACACTCACTTACATCTCTTCCCTCAATTACCTGAATCATCGGAATGTTATGCGCAACTGCATACTCAAAATCTCTCTGGTCGTGTGAAGGAACAGCCATAACTGCACCTGTACCATAGCTTGCAAGTACAAAGTCACCAATAAATACAGGAACCTCTTTACCATTAACAGGATTAACAGCATATATTCCCTTTAACACACAGCCTGACTTTGTCTTATTAAGCTCTGTACGGTCCATATCATTCTTCTTAAGTGTCTCAGCAATATATGCCTCAACCTCTTCTTTATTCTCAATTCTTGGCATAAGGTCTTTAACAAGCTGTCCGTCCGGAGCAAGCACCATAAATGTGATACCATAAATCGTCTCGATACATGTTGTGTAAATAGAGAACTTACCGCCACCAACTATGTTAAAATCAACCTCAACACCCGTAGAACGTCCAATCCAGTGCCTTTGGATATCTTTCGTTGATTCAGGCCAGTCAATCTCATCCAGACCCTCAAGAAGCTTCTCTGCAAATGCAACCTGGTCAATCACCCACTGCTTCATATTCTTACGCACAACAGGATACCCGCCACGCTCTGATTTTCCATCTATAACCTCATCATTTGAAAGTACTGTACCAAGCTCCTCACACCAGTTAACAGGCATATCTACAAGCTTTGCATATCCATCAAGATATAACTGCTTAAAAATCCACTGTGTCCACTTATAAAACTTAGGGTCACTCGTAGCGAGCTTCTTCGTCCAGTCATAGTCAAAGCCAAGACCCTTAAGCTGTTCCGAAAATGTCTCTATATTCTTCTCTGTAAATCCATTCGGATGATTACCTGTACTTACAGCATACTGCTCAGCCGGGAGTCCAAATGAATCATATCCCATCGGATGGAGTACGTTGTAGCCCTGCATTCTCTTCATTCTTGACATAATATCAGTAGCGGTATACCCTTCCGGATGTCCCGCATGAAGACCTACGCCTGACGGATACGGAAACATATCAAGTGCATAATACTTAGGCTTCGAAAAATCCCATACATCAGTCTTGAATGTATTATTTTCTTCCCAGTACTTACGCCACTTTTTTTCTATCACTTCGTGATTATAATTCGTTGCCATGTTGCTATCTCCTTTTTATAAACTTAAAGCCCTTTCATCTCCATACCGGAGACGAAAGAGCATCTGTAATTTCTTGTCAGACGGATACCAATAATCCGCACCTGCTGCCTGCACATAACCGAGCTGCCGCCGCATGCTCTGGTTAAATGTCTTTATCTTCTCACAAGGTTTATTGTATACACCATACAACAAAAAGTCAACCACAATCTTCAAAATCCAGAATTTTTTTCTAACAGTGCCACAGCTGTTAAGAACCTACAGGAACAAACGGAAGCTCAATTACTACTGAATCATCCTTCGTTGTTTCCTGCGTAACCGATATTTCTGTTTCCGGCGTTTTCTCTCCTTTTCCTTTCTGTTTTCTGAGCATTCATTGAAAACCAGCAATAAGACCAGCAGTGCAATGCTGATAACCGCAAGCAGACTGCCAACAGCTTTTCCCCTCATCCGTGTTATCATTCTATTCTCACCTGTTCCTTCCCATTTAAAACTGGTCTGCCCACTGTCGAAGCAATCTTTCTACCTTTGCAGAATCCTTTTTCAAATGTGCAATGTTAATATTATACAATATGCCGTCACTCACCAGAAATCCATCCGTACACACATATCCGCTGTCAAGAACGGTTGTCGTTATAACATGGCACTTAACGTCATTTTCAGTTGTGAAAAATCTTTCCTCAAATTCCGCATCTTCTGCAAAAATTGTACCATAGGTTACATCTTCCTCATACTTATCCGTATAAATATTTGAAAATTCCTGTATTGTCATATCACCTGCCCGGTAACATGTTTCCAGATGCAAAGACCTTATTTCTCCAGCCTCATTTCCCAATACCCTGAGAGTTGTATACTGCTCCTTAAAATCCCAGTCTGCACCACGCAGTATATCAAGACCTATATATTCTCTCGCCTGCAAAGCAGATGAAAACTTTTTAGAAAAATCCCCCGGAAACTGACTTGAAAACGGGGTAATCTCCTCATACTGCCGTATTATTATATCTGATATTTCTTTTATATTATCCGACAGCGAAGCCTCTGGTATCTTTATAACATCTGCACTTAACACATAACCCGATTCAGAACCATTAATGTCTGTCTCCTTTCCGGCAGTATACATTTCAATAATCCTCGTACCAAAACCGGTTGCTGCCATTACAGTAACGCCTCCGCATAAAAGTACAATCATACATGCCGCTGCCAGTAGCCCCCATTTTAGACAGTACCCCGCTCTTTTGGTCTTTACACAGGTCTTTTTCTCTTTAGCGGCTTCCATGATAAGCTCATCATCAATATAGTTCATTGCATTAACCAAACGTGAAGTCTTCATAATTCCACTCCCTCTTTCTTCAAAAATTGTTTTAATCTGTTGCGCGTATGAAACAGCATAGATTTAACCTTGCTTTTGCTAAATGAATACCGGTCTGCAATATCACTTATAGAATCAAAAAACCAGTATTTTCTGATAAATACGTTTCTCGCTTCTTCCTTCTCCTGTCTTAAAAAGGTACTGATAAGCTTCCCTATTTCTTCATCTGAAGTCTCCGGTTTAATGCGCCGGTCCGGCAACACTTCATCAAGCTCTGCTAACGATACCATAACCGCCGAACGCTTTTTTGCGCTCTGCCACTCAAGCCTTTTAAGTGCAAGATTTCTTGTAATCTTACATATAAATGCCATAAAGTTGTCCGGATTCGTCGGCGGAATAATATTCCAAAGCTTAAAATATGTATCATTTACACATTCAGCCGCATCCTCACTGCTTTGCAGAATATTATATGCCATCTTAAAGCACAGCCTGCCGTACTTTTTCTCAGTTTCATTTACCGCATCCTCATCTCGTAAAAAATAAAGCCTGACAATATCCAAATCGTCCATCTGCTTCACCTCCTCACCCATTAGTACGGTTTTTTTACGTCTGGTTGCAAAAATTATATTATTTTTTCTGTATTCCCATATCCCCTAAGAATCTCGACATCTCAAGTTTCTTATTATATCTCTCCTTCACATAATAAAGATTAAGCTCATGCTTTGCTCTCGTCATTCCCACATAAAAGAGTCTTCTTTCTTCTTCAATGTCAGCATCAAGCCCTGCCTTCTTATGCGGAATGACCTCCTCATTTACATCAGGGATAAAAACAACATCATATTCAAGACCCTTTGAGCCATGAAGAGTTGCAATCTCGATTGCATCCTCATTTTTCTCCTTCTTAGTCTGTGCCATAAGCAGAAGAGTCTGCCTATACTCCTCCATATGCTTAAACCAGGCATCAAAATCACTGTAATTTTTGGCACTTTCCTTAAGCTCATCCAGAATGTGCAAAAGCTCATCCTCCGGTATTCTGTGGCTTACGGCGTACTCCCTTAAATAGTCTTCATAACCTATGGCATTTCTTATATATGTAACCGCTGCCACAGGCGGCATGGTTTCCATAACCCTTATGTCGTACTGAAGACGTTCTATACGGTCAAGCATCCAGTCCTTATCCTCATAGACCTTTATAAGCTTTTCAAATGATACCTCTGAATCTATATAGTCTCTGGAAATATAGCGTTTGGGTCTGTTCATAATCTGCAAAAATGTCTGTCTTTTTCTGTCACCTCTCGCCATGGCTATGTATGCAAACAAATCCCTGGCTATCCAGTGCTCATAGACATTCGGAAGACTGTCTTTCATGGTAAATGGTATCTGGTACTCAATAAATTTTTCAACAAGTGCGCGCGCCCCCTGATTTGTTCTGAAAAGCACTGCCATGTTTCTCCATGCCATTCCTTTTTCATTCAGTCTTCTTACCGTTTCCACTATGTGCAGATTCTCCTTAAGCGTATTTTCAAACTGACGGACCACAACCCTGCCATCCCCGGCATTTTCCGAAGGCTTTATATCTTTCGTAAAACGGTTTTTATTACACTCGATAACCCTTCCCGCACTTGATACTATATTTTTATCACTTCTATAATTATAATCAAGAATTATTTCCTTACAGTCCGGATAATGTTTCTTAAAATTAAGCATTATCTCTGGCTTAGCCCCGCGAAAGCCATATATGGACTGGTCATCATCACCCACGATAAAGAGATTGTTTTCAGGCAGGGCAAGCATGCGCATAATCTCATACTGCACAAGATTTATATCCTGAAACTCATCTATCAGTATATAGCGGTAGCGTCTCTGCCAACCCGAAAGTATATCGGCACGCGCTTTAAAAAGTTCGTATGTAACCACCAGCATATCATCAAAATCAAGAAGTCTTTCATCCCGAAGTTTTGCTTCATACTGCCTGTAAATACTCTTAAAGCTTTCATCCGAACATGAACCCGAATAATAATTTGCCAAATCCAGCATACATCCCTTTACCATGCTGATTTCAGAAATAATATTTTCCACAAGCTCATTTTCATCCTCTGTTTCAAGCTTTTCATTATTGATAAGCATGCGCACAAGCTCACGCTTGGCATCTTCTTTTAATATATTATCCGCCGAAAAACGGTACGCATACTTAAGTATTTGAAAAAATACCGAATGAAAGGTACCAAAAGTAACCCCTCTTGCGCTATTCCCATCGGAAAGTAAAAGAAATCTCTCCCGCATCTCCATAGCGGCTGCCTTGGTAAAGGTAATTACAAGTATCTCTGATGGCTTTACCTTATAATTCTCAATCAGATATTTAATTCTGTGTGTTATGGTGAAAGTCTTCCCTGAACCGGGACCTGCAAGAATCAAGGCAGGTCCCTCATTATGAGAGACCGCCTTTTGTTGTGCTTTACTAAATTCCATTTATACCTCTGCCTCTAAAAGCTCTATACCCTTACGGATACGTGCAATAGTTTCTTCCTTGCCAAGAAGCTCCATAAGCTCTGTCGCTCCACCCGGAGTCGTCTGCTTGCCGGATACTGCTGTACGGATTGGCCACATAACATAACCATTCTTAACTTCCTTTTCTGCCACATATGCCGAAAGCAGCGCATACAGGGCATCATTTGAATAGTCCTCCTGTGCCTCAAGATGCGGAAGTATGTCACGAAGAACTGCCAGTGAGGTTCCCTTATCTGTCTTCATCTTCTTGTGCACATACATCTGTGTATCATATTCCGGAAGCTCTTCTAAGAAATCAATATGCTCCTTTATATCCGGGAATACTTCAATACGTGTCTTAACCATTGCTGCAACCTTCTTAAGATCCATATCCCTTGTGATAACTTCCTTAATGTAAGGCTCTGCCATCTCATAAAATTTATCAAAATCCATGGCTTTCATGTATTCGCCATTCATCCAGCGAAGCTTAACTATATCAAATACCGCCGGTGATTTACTTATTCTCTTATAATCAAACTCCTTAATAAGCTCATCAAGTGTAAATATCTCACGATTATCCTCAGGACTCCAGCCAAGAAGTGCAATGTAGTTAACTATTGCTTCCGTGATAAAGCCCTGCTCCAAAAGGTCCTCAAAAGAAGAATGTCCGCTTCGTTTTGACAACTTCTTATGATTCTCATCCGTAATAAGCGGCAAATGAATATATACCGGCGACTTCCAGCCAAAAGCATCATATAAACGCTGATACTTTGGTGAAGACGAAAGATACTCATTACCACGGACAACATGTGTTATGTTCATCGTATGGTCATCCACAACATTTGCAAAATTGTATGTAGGATATCCATCTGACTTAATAAGAATCATATCATCAAGCTCTGCATTTTCAACAGTGATATCTCCATACAGCTCATCATGAAAAGTGGTTGTTCCTTCATTTGGAATATTCTGGCGTATAACAAACGGCTTTCCGGCCTTAAGATTAGCCTCAACCTCCTCCTTCGATAATGACAGGCAGTGCTTATCATATACCGAGATTTCCTTACCTTCCACTACCTCTGTTTTAAGTGACGAAAGTCGCTCCTTATCGCAGAAACAGTAATAGGCCTCTCCCTTCTCCACTAATTCCCTGGCATACTTCATATAAATTCCTGTCTTCATACGCTCACTCTGAACGTATGGACCAAAGCCTCCGTCCTTATCCGGACCCTCATCGTGTATAAGTCCTGTTTTCTCCATGGTGCGGTAAATAATATCAACCGCGCCCTCCACAAAACGCTCCTGGTCAGTATCCTCAATACGGAGCATAAACTCTCCGCCCGCATGCTTTGCAACTAAAAACTCATATAAAGCTGAACGCAAATTACCTACATGCATCCTGCCTGTCGGACTTGGTGCATAACGTGTTCTTATTCTATCTGTACTCATCTGCTTTCCTCCATCATTTTAAAAATCCGTTTATAATCTGTGCCTCTGCCTCTTCCTCAGTGAGACCGAGTGTCATAAGCTTAATTATCTGTTCACCGGCAATCTTTCCGATGGCCGCCTCATGGATAAGACTTGCCTCAAGATGACTTGCCGTAATCTCAGGAATTGCGCTTATTGTTGCATTATCCATGATAATTGCATCACATTCCGTATGTCCGTTACACTTATTATTACCATGAATTTTTGAGAAAAATTCCTGCCGGGAATTATCCTTTGCAACTGCCCTCGAAATAACATTCGTTCCAGAGCCTTCGCCATCAAGATTTACATCAAACATGGTCTTGGCAAACTGATTGCCATGTGTCATAAGCTTTTCTTTAATAACAAGGGTTGCCCCGTCTTTAAGCGTTGCCTTCGTTTCACGTATTGTTGAATCTACGCCCTTAATCTGGACAGTCTCCATCTCCATATAGCTGCCCTCTTCCATATTAACAATGGTTGTGGGATTCATTATGCGTTCACCCTTACCGTCACCGGTTCCATAATGCTTCTCAACATATTTAACCTTAGAGTTCCTGCCGATATAAAATGCATGTATGCCATCATGCTTTGATTGCAAATCTCCGCCATTATGAATACCGCAGCCTGCAACTATGGTTACATCACAATCCTCACCAATATAAAAATCATTATACACCATCTCTTCAAGACCGCTCTGACTAAGCACCACCGGTATATGCACGCTTTCCTTTTTCGTACCGGGCTTTATCACAATGTCAATTCCACTCTTGTCCTCTTTGGTAATAATATCAATATTTGCTGTTGTATTACGTGCTGCACTCACACCGTTGGCCCGGATATTATAAGCTCCTGCCGGCACTTCATGAAGCCCTGCTATCTGTTCTAACAAATTTTTCTGAATTGCATCCATTATCCGCTACTCCTTTGCCTTAAGAAATCGGCAGCCGCCTGCAACATTAAGAAGTCCCGGAAGTATCTCTTCCCTGGTACCAGTCTTTTCTATCTGACCGCCTGCTATCACAATAATTTCATCCGCAATATTAAGAATACGCTCCTGATGTGAAATAATCATAATTGTGTTGTCACTCTTGGCATGAAGCTTCTCAAATACACGGATAAGATTATTAAAGCTCCACAAATCAATTCCTGCTTCAGGCTCATCAAAAAGTGAAAACTTAGTATCTCTTGCAAGCAGGGTTGCTATTTCGATACGCTTAAGCTCACCGCCCGAAAGACTTGCATCAACCTCACGGTTAATATAATCTCTTGCGCAAAGTCCTACCTCTGAAAGATAATCACACGCACCGGTTACCGTAATCTTCTTCTCACCTGCCGAAAGCATGATAAGATCCTTAACCGTAACTCCCTTGAATCTCACAGGCTGCTGAAAAGCAAAACTTATACCAAGCTTTGCCCTCTCTGTGATACTCATATCCGTGATATCCACACCGTCAAATATTATCTGCCCATCGGTCGGCTTCTCGATACCCACAATAATCTTTGCAAGTGTTGACTTACCGCCTCCGTTAGGACCTGTAAGTGCTACAAACCTGCGGTCAGGTATCGTAAGATTTATATTCTTTAATATTTCCTTCCTGATGCCCTTCTCATCCTCGACACTGAAAGAAACATTCCTTAACTCAAGCATTTTAGTCTCCTGTCTTTCCTAACATATTTGCACCATAACCATTCAGCGCCTTATTCGCAATCCGCCGTTTCACAGCTACTTGCTTATAATGTGGCTTCACCCTATGCCTGCTTAAAAATATACTCATTTACGCAAGCATGATTCGTATATCTTTAAGCAGGCGCATGGCTCTGAATGTTTATATTATACCAAAGTATTTTAAAGGTTGCAATTCAATTTTTATGTTTTACTGCATTTCATTACCCTTTTCTCCATTTTTCGCACGCTTTTTAGTAATAAGTCCTCCAATTCTGCCTGTCTCTTTTGCAGAAAGCGACTTCCAACCGCTTGTAAGTACTTTATCAAGAAGCCCTTCTCATCCTCGACACTGAAAGAAACATTCCTTAACTCAAGCATTTTAGTCTCCTGTCTTTCCTAACATATTTGCACCATAACCATTCAGCGCCTTATTCGCAATCCGCCGTTTCACAGCTACTTGCTTATAATGTGGCTTCACCCTATGCCTGCTTAAAAATATACTCATTTACGCAAGCATGATTCGTATATCTTTAAGCAGGCGCATGGCTCTGAATGTTTATATTATACCAAAGTATTTTAAAGGTTGCAATTCAATTTTTATGTTTTACTGCATTTCATTACCCTTTTCTCCATTTTTCGCACGCTTTTTAGTAATAAGTCCTCCAATTCTGCCTGTCTCTTTTGCAGAAAGCGACTTCCAACCGCTTGTAAGTACTTTATCAAGAAGCCCTAATTCCTTCGCTATTTCATACTTCATTTCTTCCTGTGGTGTGAGATTGTTTAAATCTATTTCTTTTTCCTTTTTCGGCACAATAATCCCTCCCGGTATCAAATACATCTTTCTATATTCTGACACCCAAAACCTAAAAATATACATAATTAATGAAATCATAATTCGAAATAAATTTCTGCAATCTAATAACACAGCACTGCCATATCTATCAAAACCTTGAAAAATTTTTCTTTTCATCTGATAATATACAGGCATTTAATTACAACCTAAAACCAAGGAGCGACTTACAATATGAATACTTTAGATAACTATATTACAGATTATCTTGAACACTGCGAATATCGAAAACGCCTGAATGCCAAAACCATAAAAGCCTTTTTTCATTATATGGAATACCGGGAAGTTATGTATTTTTCTCCCCTGTTTTTTGAAAAATGGGGCCATTTTTTGCAACACCTTTATAAAACACTCCCTGTAGAAATAAATTGCCACTGTCTGCCTGACAGGGATATATCATTTCTACCGGGAGTGTCCCCAAGAGTTGCCACTCATTTTTTATAGCATTATTTAAAGATTATAGAACGTATAACACTGCTGACGGAAGTTCTCATCAGATAACGCTCTTTGAAGCTCATCATATTTTCCTAACTCAAAAAGAACGCTTATCAGTTTACTCATACGATTTTCACCTTTTTCAATACCTTCTTCCAAACCTCTTGCAATACCTTTTTCAATACCCTCTTCCAAACCTTTGGCAAAGCCTTTTGCAATGCCGGAATCCATTACATTTTTCAAATGTAATTCTTCCTTGTATTCAGTAATACACACATCAACCACCTCCGCACGGTGCGCCTTTAAAAAATCTGATAATATGCCACCTTTTTCAATAAAAATTTTAACAGTACTCTCTATCGCCATGGAAATACTGAGTTCCTTTGCGTTTTCCCTGACAGATGCCACGAAATCCGAGTACTCTTTAAGTGCCTCACATTTGTTCATTAACTCGCGATTATGCCCTTTATTAATATTTAACATGGTAACCGTCCATTCACAGCCTTCTGTGGGTGTGAAAAACGCTTCAGAGAGCTTTAATATCTCCCTGTCACCGTGTTCGACTGTACCGTTATAAAATACATAACACTTTGGCGTGGGAAGCTTAACAAGAGTTTCACTGTAAATGTCAAGGTTATGCTCTTCCACCCACTTATCAAGCAGCTTTGCACAATACTCAAACTCGCGAAAAGGTATATTCGGATTATAAGTACTCTGCTGCTCAAACAGGTTAAGTTCACTGTCTATTATGAATGAAGAATCATTTTTCATTCCCATGTAGACAATATCCTGAATTGTTGTAATTTCAAGCAGGCTTTCGTCCGTATAATCAGTGCCGTTTAATGCGTTGTACAGCTCCAAAATATACTTTTTGTTCTTCTCACTGCCGAATATCAGTCGGAAAAGACGATCTTTGTACTGCCGGTTTGTTCGAATGTCGTTTTTATTATCCATGGTATACCACCTCATTTATTTATTTCTCCCCCTGATTATATTATAAATGAAGACCGGGATATTTGCAATATTTATCTTTAAGCTTTACCGCAGTCAGCTGTTCCTTAAGTTATCTTTATTATCAACCGACAATGTGACTTTAACATTTGCACCCGGATTATCTTTATCATAACCCTCAGTGTTTGCACTAATAAAGAAATCAAATTCAGGAACTATAACTTCCGGTGCTTTACTATTCCAGGATACATAAGCATATGCCATAGTCTCGTCCTCTGATTTGTACTCGCCTATAGCTTTGCCAATCATAGCACTACCCGTACTGGACATAATACTTACAGCAACTTTATACTGTAAAGTTGTATCAACTCCCTCAGCAACTGAGACGTTGTCATCATACCAGGCTATCATTGACCTGCCTTCCAGATATTCCTTAAGTTCTGAATAAGTCAAATCTGTAATCTTAATTGTAGCGGCCTGGTTACCTTCGGCAGAAACTTTAGCCGACTCCGGACTATCCATCTCATCAACACATACCGTATCTGCTCCAAGCGGAGTTCCCTTTATGCTTTCTGTTGAAACATCGATAGTGACTATTGCCTTGGTATTGCTATCTGACTCTTTCATACCAAGCTTCTGTAAGATTTCGCTTGAGTTACTACCCTTAGAAATATCAAGTGTCAGTTTAGCATTATAAGGAACATCCCTTTTGACTGCTTCACCCGTTAAGGTAAACTTAGGAAGAACTTCTCCAGAGACTTTGTTATTAGTCTTCCATGCAACAGAATCAACCGCAATGTATGAATCATTGGCATCTGCACAATCTTCAGTTGCAGCAAAACTCCATGCCTTTGACTTGTCAGTATTATAACCTATGTTAACAGTCGCCTGAACTTTATAGGTAATCTCCGTGTCTTTTCCTACTACAGCACCCTCATCAACAAGCTTATAGGTGACCTTGCCTCTAAGAATATCTAATATCTCTGAAGACTTAAGTCCACTTATAGTTATTGTCATAGAGTCGCCACTTTCAGGAGAGTATCGTACGCCTTCAGTAAGTACACGCTCCTTGTTTCCCTCAACCCTGACTACTTTATCTACGACATTAATAAGAGAAGCATCCGTATAATTATCTTCCTTATTCTGGTCTGTTCCGGTATATTCCCTGGTCACCTTAAGTTCAACTTCATGCATTGTATTGTCCTGGTCATTGCCGGGAATGTCACCACCTCTGTCCTCCTCAGGCAACTCCGACCACCACTTCTGGAAATCTTTGACTGACTGTTCTCCGCCTTTAGATAAGTCAACGTTAATGTTAACATCTTCAGATAAGACTTTGCCTACAGGAACTTCAACCACATCTTTATCTTCTGCCTTGACTGCCTGAATAGAGAACTCCGGGTCTTGTGTGAGACTTTCATCCACATACATTCCAAAGGTCAGCAGTGCACTTCCCGGAAGACCACAAGCCCTTCCCTTTGTGTCAGTTGGAATTGCCATGAGTGCTGTCTGTATATATGCATTAGACGTACTCATAAACCCTTTGTCTGTACGACTGGCTTGGCTCCACCAACTTAGATAGTAACCCGCATACCTAAGTAACTGTGCTTTAAATTTGTAAACCACATCATCACTGTTGTATCTGTTCTCATCCCACGTGAACTTACCTAAATATTTCTTATAAGCAGACTGCACAGACTTATAGTATTTCGAAGAATCTCTAGTCATCGATTCTGTGACATCAGCATTGTGCAATCCATAAGCATTAGTATAACCCTTCTTGGTTTTTACTTCATAAATCTCTCCCTTAAATTTCTGTTTTGCTGATGAATCGTCACTTAAGTCAAGCACAATATCTGCAACTGAAGCAACTATACTCGGAGTCTCTTTGCCTAAGTGAATGTGTGCCACCGGGACTACAGCTACTCCCCAATAGGATGATTCATCATCACGATTACAATGAGACAGATATTCAGTAAGACACTGATATACTGTACCACTCTTGTTTGTGCATATCCAAGTGTTTAATGTTGTAAGATTCCCTTTAGCCTGAGCATAGGAGACCATACACAGAACATCAAAATACTGAGCTGCTGCCAGATAAGCTTCATCCTTGGTCGAACCCCACGGCACGATAGTAACCTTATCCATAACGGCACCCATCGCCTTTGCAATACCCTCAGTCTTCCACAGACAGATGAAGTTAGTAAGCGCTGCATCCATAGCACCTTCATTAGCCTTCATAACATCCCAGACCTTTGAGAGATAATCAGCTGGCTCTACTCGATTCTCGTTACTCGCACTACAATTCTTAAACATATGCCACATGCATGAGCAGTTTTTCTCATCCGTAGCCTTACAGCGTTCCTTAGCATCTAGGATTGACTCATAGACAGGACTGTAGATATACTCAGTGCTTTTATCTTTATAAGGAGAATCAACTTTGTAATTGTATGTCGCTGCAAATTTGTAACCATCCCCTCCCAGTTCATCCAACCAGGCATACTCCGTATCCTTATCTCTTGTAGTATTCAACAGGATAAATGTAGCATCTTTCGTTACCAATGTCTCATCAAATACTCCTAAAGCCGGACTACAGAAATAATTATCTATATAAGACAGAATAGACTGTCTTAGATTGACTGCCTTGGACTTAAGCTTAGTAAGGTCATCGTAAGTATAACCATTAGCAGTAACCGGACCATTACCGTTATACTCTTTCTTAGAAACTGTATTAGAGTACTTCTTCAAATATAGGACTACACCATACCCATCTCGCATATTAATTGCATCCGTCGATATGTTTCCTGGATTAGGATAACCTCCTGTAGTATTATTACCTCCAACACCTGCACCGCCACCAGTATCTGTTTCAGCGGCTGCTGCTGTTAGAACATTGCCGACAAGAATGCTGAGTATAAGCAGCAATGTTAAAACTCTTTTTAATGCTTTCATTAAATCACTCCTTTCATTTTTGAGCATTAAAAAAGAAGCCTATATATAAGCTTCATAACTTATAATTATTAAATTACTATCTCACTTCACCCCAGTATACTGCGTCAGGATAATCTGCAAGTAACTCTGAAGCATCTCCCCCATCGCTAGCATACGAAACTACTTCCGTCTCAGATATTCTGTAAACTACTGAACCATAATTACACAAGTTAACTCTTGCATACCAGTACTGACCAACTTCCAATCCATACTCGTCCATACTAAGAATTACTCTTCGATTCGATTCTCTATCTCCATAGTACTCATTCCAAGCAGCCAATCCCTCATCTCCCATGCTAGGTGAAGGTGTATCAAACCACTCAAGCGTATAGGAATCTAACCACTTAGTGCCATCTTCATTGAACTCAAGTGGTTCAAAACGAGTAAGCTCATGCACCCATTTACCATCAAGGTCAAACCAACTGCAATAACCACATCCTGTGGTTAATCTAGTGTATTCTCTAAGGTCATCTTCTAAATCGCTCAACCTCTCATAAACACCATTAGGCAAGTTGTACTTCTCTTTAAGTGTAATTGCTATTGCACCATCTCCATAAGCCAGAACTCCATCCTTCCAACACTTCTCAAAATTCTTACGTGGCGCATAATAAGTAGCGAAATAGCTATCTGTAGTGTAGCCTACATCTAAGGTATTGCTTGCACATACTGCGTGAGTCTGCCAATCTTCTAAAGGAGTTATAGGAGCATCACCATAAATACGCATAGGTACTCTGAGACCTTCTACCTTAAACTCTACATAATCCTTGACAGGTTCAGCTACAGTTGTTGTCTCTGGCTCTACTGCCACTGTTGTTGTCTCAGGTTCTACTGTTGTTGTCTCAGGCTCTACCACTACAGTTGTAGTAGTCTCTGGTTCTACAGCTACAGTTGTAGTAGTCTCAGGTTCTACAGCTACTGTTGTTGTTGTCTCAGGTTCTACAGCTACAGTTGTAGTCTCTGGCTCTACAGCTACAGTTGTAGTCTCAGCTTCTACAGTCACTGTTGTTGTCTCTGGCTCTACAACTACTGTTGTTGTCTCTGGCTCTACTGCCACTGTTGTAGTAGTCTCAGGTTCTACAGTTGTTGTCTCTGGCTCTACAGTTACTGTTGTTGTTGTAGGTGCCACATTTGTTACAGTATTCTTATTACATCCAGCTAATGCCATACCTGCTACCATAATTGTTGCAACTGTACCGATTGTTATAACTGTTACTCTTTTCTTCATAATAAATACCTCTTCTTTCTTTTCTTGTTTTAATTTTACATTTTTATATGTAAACTTTTTATAATTTTTTCTGTTGCCGGCAGGTGTCATCGTCATCACGACTTATCTTATATCATAAAAAGACTTTATAGATTCATCAACTCTTCTCACCCTGAAATTATCACGACAAATCCTACCCTGCGCACACATAAAATCCCACATGTCATACACTCCTGTTAGCCCATACTTTTTCATCAGGTCCGGTATGTCTTCCCTTCCCCTTGGAGGCATATAATCAGTCATAAATGTTGGAGTAAACGGACGGACATACTCTTCCTTTCGTAAATCCATATTTATTCCTGTGATTGTCTGGGTAGGTTTTATTCTGTCCCATGCTTCCCAGTCAATTCGAAATACATACTCTTCCTCACATGCATCATTCATACGCCGTGTCAATGTTCCTACCGGTTCATTCTCCCATAGGATATAAACAGAGTCTTCTATGATATCTCCTGCAAGTCTTCTTATCTCCATACAAATTCCTCCTGTCTGATAATAGCTTTAAACCTGTGTACAATGATTGTAGCATAGAACGCCTTTTCCTGTTCGGTTAACTGCCGATTATTAAAAATCCAATCGACAGCTTTTTGGATGTCTAAACTTCTTGCCCACTCCTTTATGTCTTTTGACAGTATATTACTTTGCCAAATCTCAAAGTAACTAGACCTCTCTCTTTTTCCATTAAACATTATTTTAGAATTGGGAAATGTATAAATACGTTCTCTCATCCAATCCTCGGATATCATATGCATATCTGCTCTAGGAAATAGTGAAGCTCCATTGTCAAAAATCGGTGCAAACTTATAAGTATTACCAGTCTTAATCAGACCCCAGTTAGCCATATGCCTGTCAGGATTCCCTAGAATAGTATCGAACGTATACATCTCTAAGAATAGTCTTTGTACATTCTCTAAATCACATTGTACAACTTTTGACAACTCATAGATTATATCTTCAAAGTAATATTTATGTTGACTGCGTTCTGTATCTATAGAGGATTCACTTAAAGCATCTACAGACTTTAAATCACCAAACTCATCCGTAAAGTCTTTACACAAAACAACTAACTCGGAACCCTCCAATGCTAAGACTGTATCATGCACGAATCCACCCAACTGCTTGATTACATTGCTTGCAACATATTCACTTAAAACATTATTCCAATTACTTTTCTGTCTCTTTAATAAATAATTGACCCCATTCAAAGTAACACCACATTTAGATTCACTACCATTATAGATTCTTGTGTTATACATAAAATCTTGTATACTATCTATTTCACCACAGACTTCTCTACCCACAATCATTACACATTCTCCTTCTCTTTAATAAATACATTACTCCCCTCTTTCTTCTTGTTTAAACTTTACACTTTTATATGTAAACTTTTATAATTTTTTATCCCAGCCTGCAAGTCCTATACGTTAAATACGTATCATAAAGCACTTTTAAAGACGCAAAATCTCCATCCCTTATATCATGCCACTTTATAGCATAAACAGACATTTTGACTGTATCCAATTTATATAACCAATCCTGCTCATCAGTATATAAAATATGCTTGTCTAAGAGAAATGCTAATACGTCCTTCTTATACTCACTAAGACTGATAATCCGATTGTCGATAAAATCCATTTTTCTTGCAGGAGCATCTTTACCATGTGCTCTCAAACATGTAAAAATACGTCTTACCAAGTTAGAGAAAATTTCAAAATCATTAGTGTGCTCCTCAGCATTAATATTACTACTATACGCTAACAATTTAAAATATCCGCTCATATTCTGACAAGATACCTTAAAGATTCCATGTATCTGTGTAAGGTAGTATCAAGACTTTTATATTGTTCAATAGATTCAAAAAGACTCTTATCTACTTCTCCCACCTAGCGCTGAATAAACAAGCTGTTTAAAATAGTATTGCGTTGAGAAAGTCATTATTACCGATACTCCACACCTGCTATGAGGTCATTTAATAATCTGGCCCGTTCCTCATAAGTTCTGATATACTGAAGATTAATATACACTCTGTCTGTCTTAGCTTGTGCCAATTGCTTAAGAAAAGTAGTCTTACCAACTTTTCTTAAACACCAATAGCCAGATTATGTACTCACTCAGATATGCAAGCTCTTCTGCTGTCATGCCATAACCTCCATTTATCAGCCTTATATTGTATTTAGTATACAACATTCCTATAATACTTACAGGCTTCCCGCACTATCACCGCTACTGTGTTAAACTGTCTAAATAATTCAGAGCATCAGCTGACTTAGAAGTACAAGATTCAGATACAATTCTTTCAATTAACTCTAATGGTGAATCAAAGTTCTCGTTCATCTTAGTTATAATCTCTGTATCACTTAATCCCATCTTTCGTAATAAAAACACAGTACTTCTCATAGATTCTTCTTTACCTACCTCTACACCTTCTGCTCTGCCTTTCTCTATGCCTTTCTCTATGCCTTCCTCTATGCCTTTCTCTATGCCTTTCTCTATGCCTTTCTCTATGCCTTCCTGCTCAATACTAAAACCAAGATTACACATTTCTCTCACATCCTCACTAAATTTTGTTTTCATGGGAATCCCATACTCATCCTGGAGTAACTTTATTTTATACTCAGCATTAAGCTTATTTGACATAAGCATACTAAGTAGTCGATGCATCTTATATCTTTCATCACACTCAGATACATTGTCTGCAATACCAGCCATAATGA
Source organism: uncultured Lachnospiraceae bacterium (assembly GCA_964491975.1). GTDB lineage: Bacteria > Bacillota > Clostridia > Lachnospirales > Lachnospiraceae > SIG300. Next base: position 20,851 of record CAZBHM010000005.1, read on the forward strand.
TATTTATGATACCCAAATCGCCCTTCCAGTTTGGACTACCTAAAATATCATTCTGAGTTAAACAAATATGGCTCAATGTATTTTCAGTTTCATTTAAACACAGCCAAATAGTGTACACTCGCTTAATAGCGTCATATCTCATATTAAGAAATTCATTCTCTTTCTGTGAAGAGACCAATCGGCTGACGTAATATATTGCACGATTTAAGATGGAATATTGTGTCGGCATATCTTTCTGTACCTCAACATTAACTATTATCTTTGCTGAGTCTCTCTTAATTCGTACATGAAAAATAATATCGAATCTTATCATTCCTTCGCCTAGCTTACTGTCTTCTGTATTACACCCTACAATTTGTGCATTCGTCAGCCCTGGGTCGGTAGGAACTTCACCAATTTGCGGTTCACCTTCAATGGAATTAATAATATCCTTTATTTCCATTTCTTTAAACTCAGCGATTGTCCCTTTTAGTATAAATGCCAATATAGCCTTATACGAAAGCACCTGCTTTGCACATGCATCATACTTTGCATTCTTATCACTGATTGACACTAGCGTATTTGTCAAGTTAGTATTCATATATCACACCTCCCCCAATTATTTATACTATTTCTTATCAGTCATCTACTACAAGTATTTATCTGTACCTGCAAACATTATAAACTATTTCTTTTCAACTTGCAAGCACTAACACCCTAAGTCTTACTTTTACCTTCTGGTAAACTTGTTGAGGACCTACAATCTCCTCTTCTCAATGTAATCATCAATTCTTAAATCATCATCCAGCATTCTACAACTATACTGTACTCCACTACCAACTTCCGTTATTCGAATAACTATTGTTGTAATTAATTCAAGTATCTTAGTAATAGACTCTGTCATACGCTCAGATGTTGTACTCAGGCTGTTAATCGCTTCTAAGACACTGGCTGAATTTAGCTTTACATTGTCAGATAAGCTTTTATTCCGTCTGAATCTTTATAAGGCCTTGTTATTTTTATACCATGCCGGCAATTCTTTCAGAAACTTACAGTCGTCAAACATCCCATACATATATTTAACATAGCCACTCCGCCTTAAATAAAAGGCTCCAACTTCCTCATTATTTACCATATACGCTCAAACCGCTTTCAAAATATCCATTATACCAAACTCTGATTTCATAAATTTTCTTATGTATTTGAATGTCTTCTTATATAGCAGGGACAAATCCCCTCCATCAATAATAGTGTTTTTTCGCTTTCCTGTATTCTTATACACTCTTATTATACATTTTTTCATCCTACATAGCTGTTTTCTGCTTCATATCATTTTATTTTTACCATTCAATTTTAGTATGTATTTTTCTCCCCTGTTTTTTGAAAAATAGGGCCATTTTTTGCAACACCTTTATAAAACACTCCCGGTAGAAATAAATTGCCACTGTCTGCCTGACAGGGATATATCATTTCTACCGGGAGTGTCCTTATTGTGTTTTCAGTTGCGTTTAAACATAACCAAATAGAATATACTCGCTTAATATCGTCATAATCCATATCGCAAATTCACGCTCTTTCTGCGAAGAGACTAACCGACTAACATAATATATTGCACGATTTAAAATTGCATAAAGTACTTACAGTCGTCAAACATCCCTGTGTATATTAAGGCTTAATCATATTCTCAATCTCCGCCCTGCTTTTAACTCCGGCAGAATGCTTCTTTACATTTCCGTCCTTTATTACAAAAAGTGTCGGTATACTCATTACGTTAAATTCTTCTGCAAGTTCCTTTTCTTCGTCTACATTAATCTTACAGACCTTAACTTCAGGATGCATCTTCGCAATCTCATCTACGATTGGTGAAAGCATGCGGCATGGTCCGCACCAGTCCGCCCAAAAATCCAACAAAACCATTTTTTCACTTTGCATTACTTCTTCTTCAAAATTATTCCCCGTAACCTTTACTACTGTTGCCTCTGACATGCTTATAACCTCCTTAGCTTTCGTTAGTATTGCTCAAATACGGCTATTTTATTATAAAAGAATTTTTTCAAGCATTCCAACCCTGTTAAAAGGAAATGAAAAGTAGTAACCATCTACAAAATCCCTGGTAAACTCCATCATCTCTCTGGCAAGTCGGATTCCCGCCTGCTCACCTTCTTCTTTAGTCATATCTTCACTATATCTTGCAAGTACTTCATCAGTAACATCAATACCGGTCATTTCATTTTTCATAAAGGTTGCATTTTTTAAACTTACAAAGGGCATGATTCCACAAAGGATTCTCGCATTAGTCTGCTCTTTTATGTATCTTACGCGCTCTGCGCTTTCCTTCGTTGAAACCGGCTGTGTCAGGAAAAATGTTGCTCCGCTCTGCATTTTTTTCTTAACCCTGTTAACCTCAAATTCAATATTTTTCCTTCCCTGATTAACAGCTCCGCCAAAACAGACCGGTGATTCCTTAAACTGCTCACCATTCATGTCATTTATGATATTCATAAGACCTACGGAATCAAAATTAAACACACTTTTAACATTTCCACGCATCATTTGTGGAATGGGGTCACCGGTAATTACAAGAAAATTCTTTATATTATTGATATGTGCCCCCAAAAGCTGCGAACGCATGGCAATGGCATTCTTATCACGACAGCATATATGCGGCATTACGCATATACCGGTCTCCCTTGCCACCTTTTCCGCTACAAGAATCGAATCTGCTCTCGTTCTTCCGGAAGGCGAATCCGGGAACGTAAGCACATCAACACCACTTTTAATAAGCATGTGTGCGGCATCCATGAGCTTTTCGGCATCACTTCCAAGCGGCGGTGCAAGCTCTACCGCAATAAGCTTTTTTCCTTCCTTGCCCGCATAAAATGCAGCATCATGTACTACGTTAACCTCCTCTGCTGCCTTTTTTTGTACCCCATGCTCTTTTTGCTCAACCGCCAAAAGCCTTCCTTTAATCTTTCTTATATATTCCGGCGTGGTACCGCAGCAGCCGCCAAGAATATCTGCCCCTTCAATTGCAATATCGCATATCTTGTCCGCAAAATAATCAATGTTACGGTTGCTGAAATTTATTCGATTGCCTGCATTCTGCGGATATCCTGCATTCGGAAGTGCCGTAACAAATTTATCTGCCGCAACATCCAGATTTTTAATAATCTGCTGCATATGGCCCGGACCAATACCGCAGTTAAAGCCTGCTGCTCCTGTCCAGCTTATATCGAAAGCTCTTTCAAATAATTTGCGCGCACTGAGCCCGGCATTACTATAGCCAAACTGATTTACTGCAAACTGTATTATGATAAAGGCCTTGTCCTTAATAAAATCAATAGCCTCCTTTATATCTTCTGTATCAGAAAATGTCTCAAACACAAAAATGTCTGCTCCCTCTTCCAGAAAAACCTTTGCTATCTCCACATATTCCCTACGGACAGCCTCTCTGTCTTCCTGACTCTCACAGGAAATCTCACCTATATCAGCCGCTACATATGCCCCATACTGCTTTGCTGCTGCCACGGCCGTGCGGTATGCCGCACGAATATTTTCTTCCACATATTGCCATGAGGTGTTCATGGCAATAGTATTCGAAGCAAATGTATTCGTTCTTATAATATCTGCCCCCGCTGCAATATACTCTTCATGAATTTTCTGTACACGCTCAGGATACAGGGTATTGGCGAGCTCAGGAAGCTCCTCTGTATCATAAAGCTTTGCATAATATGTACCAAACGCACCATCAAACAGTAACTTTTGTTTTTTCAATTTGTCCTTTATTAACATCTTTCTCCACCTTACTCTTCCACTTTAACTTCTCTGCCAAGTCCTGTTGAATAAATAATTTTGGACTTAACCCTCTTTCCTGTTATCTGCTCCAATGCCTTTGCATAAAGCTCCATCTGTCTTTTATATCTTCTTATAAGCACATTTTCTCCATCTGCTTCATTAACTATATCAGTTTTGTAATCCACAACCACAAGCTCTCCGTCTTCTTCAAAGAAAGCATCAATAACACCCTGAACAAGTATCATTTCACCTGCCGGCCAGTCTTGTCTTACTTTTGCAGCATCCATACCCATTACAAACGGCTGCTCTCTTTTAAGAAGACCGCGCATATGTGCCCTGCTCATTCTTCTATAAAGCTCGGAATCTTCAAATGCAAGCAATCGCCTTATGCTAATCCTCTCAGCTGCCTCTGCCGTAATACTTCCCTGAGATTTTAATTCATCAATCAGCAACTGTATTTTTGTTCTGTCAGGCAATGTATCTGAAAAGTCAAGCTTCCAAAAAACTGTATGATAAGCCGTGCCAACCTGCATGCCGATACCTCTGCTCTCCTGCCCTGCACAGCCATTGTCATCACTATTCTGTATAAACTTAGGAACAATTGATTCCTTCTCTGGTTTAATAAAGCTTTCAGGCTCATCCTCTGCCACATAGCTTAAACGCTTAAGCTCTGATACACTTATTGCCGCACTTACACCTATGCTTTCTGCCTGTGAATATTTATATTCGAAACGCTCCTCAATAAGTTTTTTGAAAGCTGCATCAACAGTCCGCATATCTTTGTCCATAAGATGCAGAAATTGTTCTTTTGCCATTTCCGTCATCTGTCGCTTTTCTTCAATGCCAAGCACCTCAGCTGCATTACGTATATTCACAACAAACTCCCTGCCACAAAAAGGCATAATCCAGTCAGCATAGCTGCCGGCTGATATAAGCGTAAGAAAATCTGCCTCTGCTGTCTTCCAGTTCTTATTAAGCTTCTCCTCAAGTTTTTCAAAACTTCCGACTAATATAAGCTTCTCAACTGCTCTCGTCATGGCAACATAAAGCACCCTGAGTTCTTCCTCCAGATTCTCCTTCTTTATAATTCCCTGAAGAACTTTTCTCTTAAATGCAGCCACGCTCGTTCTTCTTTTAGCATCAATAACATCGAAGCCTATACCATAATCTGCATGTATAACTATTTTTTCAGCTGCATCCTGCTGATTAAAGCGCTTACCTATTCCTCCAATAAAGACTACCGGAAACTCAAGCCCCTTGCTTTTATGAATAGTCATAATACGTACCGTATTGCCTGCTGCTCCCACAGCCGATGCCTCACCGTAATCAATCTCATACTTCTTAAGCTTATCAAGATACCTTACAAAATTAAAAAGTCCCTTATAACTTGTACCTTCAAATTCAACTGCCTTCTGCACTAACATATAAAGATTCATTCTGCGCTTTTCACCTGCCGGCATTGCCATACAGAAATCATCATAGCCTGTCTCCTTAAGCACTGTCCTTATAAGCTTATGAAGCGGCATATACGGCACCATTGCCCTAAGCTTATTATATTTTGTGAGAAAATCTGAAAGCTTTAACTTAAGCTTTTCATTACTGCCATCGTACTTTACAAGCCCTTCATAAATACTTTCAGTCCGGTTTGCAATTCTTATAAGTGAAAGTTCCTCTGATGAAAATCCGCCTATCGGAGAATGAAGCACTGCCGTAAGTGCAATATCATTAAGCGGATTATTAAGTATTCTTAAACAGTTAATCATAACCTGTACCTCATAGGCATCAAAATATCCTGCGCCCGACTGTGAAAATGCAGGTATACCTTCTTCGCCAAGAATCTTAACATAAGTATCCGCCCGTCCCGTAAGACCTCTTAGTAATATTACAATATCTCCGCATTCGCACTTTCTGTACTCTCCGCGTGACTTATCCCAAATCTTAAAACCATCATTTCCACTCACAAGCTCCCTGATTCGTCCTGCCATAAGCTTGGCTTCAAGCTCTGCGCCATCCTCTTTTTCATCATCAATGGTTCTGTCTGCAAGCAGTATCTCAGCCCTGTACACATTCTCATCCGGCACTTCGGCAAATTTCATGCCGCACTTAAGACTGCTTCTGTCATCGTACTCAATTCCGCCAAAGCTCTTATTCATAATATTTTCAAAAATCGAATTGGCTGCATCAAGCACCTGCTTTCTGCTTCTGTAATTGCTAGAAAGCTCTATACACTGCTTTTTTGCATTATCCTCTTTTGAAAATGCATGATATTTTGCAAGGAATAAATCAGGTCTCGCCATTCGGAATTTATAAATGCTCTGCTTGACATCACCTACCATAAACACATTATCTTTTCCAAACCTTTCACCCGACACTGCATTTATAATTGCTTCCTGTACCATGTTGCTGTCCTGATACTCATCAACCATAATTTCGCAAAAATATTCACTGTATTCATCCGCCACTGCACCCGGAAGCATAACCCCATTCTTCTCATCCAGTAATATTTCAAGTGCAAAGTGCTCAAGGTCATTAAAATCCACAAGATTTTTTTCACGTTTCTTTTCTTTAAAGCGCGCTGCAAATTGAGCGGTAAGCTCTATTAAATAAAATGCCCTGCCCTTTAATTTTTGCACCTGTCTGACTACCTCTTCAGGCGGTATTACAAAATATGAATCCATAAGCTTCTTAAGCTCTGTCTTTACTTTGTCGCGCTTTGCTTTAGCCTCCTCCTGCAAAGATGCATCCGCACTGCCGGCCTTGATTCTTGGCATGGTAATAAAGCCATCTGCACATGATGCCCATACCTCCACAAGTCTGCCATAGCTGTCTGCCCCCATTATTGCATCAATAACCGCTTTATCAGCATTAAATACCTTTTCATAGGCAGCCGGGCCATTCTCTGAGAGCACGGCCCTAAGCCCCGCATTCCAGGCTTTAAGAATGCCGTCCATTACATTATCCTTATATTCCATAAGGTATTTTACATCAGGAAGCTCCTCAAACTCTTCTTCACTGCTGATATTATAAAACTGCTTTATTCCGTCAAGCCATTTATCCGGTTCAGGATGACTTACGGACGCCTCATAAAGCTTAAGAATAACATCTGTAAGTGCATCATCATTCTTGCCCGTACAAATGCTTTCCGTAAGATTATAAAATTCCTCTGTTCCTTCAAGGTAACAACCTTCAAGCAGCTCCTCTGCCACATCTGATTTAATAAGCTTAAGCTCGCCCTCATCTGCCACCCTGAATGCCGGGTCAATGTCAAGCTTATTAAAATGATTGCGGATTATACTTAAACAAAACTGATGTATTGTTGATATCTGCGCATTATCAAGAAGCATCTGCTGCCTTTTAAGCCTTTTATAAAGCTTTGCACCCTCATCAAGCATGGCAAGTCTTTCTTCTATCGCATCATCAAGTCTCTCACGCATCTGTGCTGCCGCCGCATTAGTAAATGTCACTACAAGAAAATGGTCAATGTCCACTGGATTTTCTTCATCGCTTATTCGTGACAATATCCTCTCTACAAGAACTGCTGTTTTTCCAGAGCCTGCTGCTGCCGCAACAAGAAGAGTCTGATTTCTTGAATTAATTATCTTCTGCTGGTCTTTGCTCCATGTCACCGACATTTTCTTTTTCTCCCTTCATTTTTTCAAAAATCTTTTCTGTAGCAAGCTTTTGAAGCTTGCGCGCCTCAAATCCTTTTATTTCCTCATCGTATCCGCATACTGCCTTAAAGCTGCAGTAATCACAGCCGCTTCTGTTCTCCATTACATAAGGACTTTTTTTAATATTGCCCTCAAGCATCGAAACACCCATAGCCTTTATTTTATCCTTGACAAAACCGCACATTATATCATACTGCTCACCTGTAACCACCTGCGACTTTGAACTTAGTTCCCCATCCTTTTTGTACGAAACAGGTATAACCTCTGACTCACCTGTAAAATCCTTGTCAAAATGTCTTACGGAATCCGCCTTAGTACTTACAAGCCCATTTACACGGAGGCTTTTAAGAAGCTCAGCTCTTATGTCCTCCTCGCTCATTCCCTGCTCCTCATTTACAATAGGGTCTGCTATATTATAATAAAACATACCTGCAGAAATAACCCTCTTATCAGGATGCGCCTTTTCCTCAGCCTCTCTTACTGCCTCCATATAAAGCACAAGCTGTAGCTTAAGTCCGTAGTACACCTGCGACAAATCAAATTTGGTTGTACCGGATTTATAATCTATAACCTTAATATATCTGTTTTCACCATCATCACATACGTCAAGTCTGTCTATACGTCCCTGAAGCTTCATGGTTCTGCCGTCACCAAGGTCAATGGTAAGTGCTTTAAGTCCCTCTGTTTCAGAAAATACAACCTCATTTTCCACAGGCACAAAATCACCGCGCTTTAGCTGCTCACTAAGTGCCCATACAGTACGCATGGTAATCCTTTTTAATCTGTTAGTTATGTAGGCATTTCTTGCACTGCTTGTAAGTACGGAAGCCTTATAGTCAACAGTAACCTCCTCCACTGCTTCTGAAACAATTTTCTGCTGCTCTTCCTCACTAATCCTGGTCCAATCAAGCTTTTTTTCTTTAAGCTTTTTACCGTAAGCTTCAATTGCCTGATGAAAAAGGTTGCCAAGGTCTCTTGCCGTAACCTCGTACTCTTCCTGTTCTCTTATCTTAAGGCCGTAAAGCAAAAAGTGCGCGTATGCACAGGCCGCATACTGTTCAAGTCTTGTCACACTGTTAACAGGCTGCGGACCATAAAGTGCTGCCGCCACCTCTTTTGAAATTTTACTTTCTTTATTTGCATAAAACATGGCATCTGTAAGCCTTGTTACTCTGTCGTGCCACTCGGGATTTCCTAAATACCATGAATAAAGCTCTCTTAAAATTCTCTGCTTTTCACTAATTTCTTTATTCCCAGTCATTTCCATATCTTCCTTGAGGCCTTCGATAAGCATCTCTATGGTACTGCCCGGAGTCATTATTCCATCTTCCACGCTCTGCTGTTTTCCGTTAGAAATAGCAGCCGCAAGCTGCGGAAACATTCTTTTAAGCTGACCTATAAGTACCGACGGCTTTCTGGCACTGCCGGCTCCGTCCATAAGACTATAGCTTATATATAATCCCCCGGATGGTTTAGTAAGATTAAGGTACAGATAATATCTTTGTATATAAAGATTCTGTCTGGCCGTCGGAGCCAACAAAAAATCTGCTTCCGCAAGGAAATTTCTCTCTGCTTCGGAAATGATTCCTGCATTTTTACCTGATTTGGGAACTATGCCGTCATTTACCCCCACAAAAAACAAATATTTTATGTCACCCAGGCGGCTTCTTTCAATGTCACCTATAAGTACCATATCTACAGAAGGCGGAATTATACCTGCCTTAAGCTCATAAAAGCCTGCCTCCATAATCGCTATAAGCTCTTCAAGCGGCATTTTATCTTCACCAAGCAGTGCCACTATTTTATCAAAAAGCTCCATTATAAGCTTATAGCTTTGCGCAAATTCCTTTGCTAACGCTGCTGATGCTGTCATGTCACCGTCTGTTGCCGACTCAAAGCCTTCTATATAAGCAGAAAGCTTCTCTTCACATCTGTAATCCTCACTGCATATAAGCTCATAAAGAGCTGTTATCTTTTCTTTTACGCTCCTGTTATTGTCCTTAAGCACACCGGTAGTCTTTGCAAGCGGTGTTATAAGCTTTTCCCTTAACGAGTTAAGCCTTTCAAAATCCGCAGCCTGTCCCTTAATATGTGAGCGTGTCCATGTGGATGTATACTTTTTAAGTCCTCTTATCCCCAGTACTGCACAATAATTATCGAGATAATCCACATCCGCCATGTCTATATCCACCATACCCGTTTTAAGAAGCGCAAATACACTTTCATATGAATAATCGGTCTTAGCGATTTCAAGCACACTTCGTATAAGCTTAATAAACGGATTAGTCATAAGCTTTGTCTTAGAATCCACAAAATAAGGTATGCCGCATTCAGCAAATACTTCTGTAAGCTCCTCCTTATAACCTTCCAAATCACCTGTTACAACCGCTATATCTTTAAATCTTAAACCGCTTCTTACAAGTGAAAGAATTTTTCCTGCCACATACTTTGCTTCGCTCGGCATATTTTTAAATTCTTTTACCGATATGGCATCTTCAGTCTCCTTCTCATATACAGATTTGTCACCCCTGAACAGATGCCTTTCAAGAAATCGAAGTTCCCCGCACTCTCTGTATCTTGACTTTTCTGTATCATTAAGCAGTATATCCCTGTATTTTTCTATACCATGCTTTCTCGCAACAGCCAAAAGTCTGGCCGCAGTCGTTTTGCTTAGTCCGAATAATGTCTCTTTAAGCTCTCCCTCGTAAACATTGGACTGAATATCTGCCGTAATTGTAACCACAACATCTTTAGCACATAAAAGAAGTTCTTCTATAACCTTATACTGAACCGGGGTAAAGCCGGTGAAACCGTCTAAAAATACAGTACACTGTCTAAGCTTTTCTGATTTTGGAATTTCCCTGCTAAGTACCAGAAGAAGCTCCTCGGAAGTAATATATCTATCATCTATAAATTTTTGAAAATTGTCCCTTATAAGCGAAATATCGTTAAGCTTTGCTAAGAGCACCGGTCTCTTCTTAGCAGTCTGCTTCATACTTTCAAGCTCTTCCTGCCCTATTCCGTACTGATAAAGCTCTGCTATTACCGATTTAATCTCCTCAACAAAGCCCGGCATTTTTACTTTATTTTTATAAAGAACAAGATTATTTTTCTGTTCTTCAACAATCTTTCCCACTACAAGCTTCTTGCCTATATCGTCAAGCAGTGGAAGTCCACTGGCACCGGTCTCTTCCATAACCCGGTATGCAAGCCGCCTGAAACTAAGCACATCTATATTCATAATGCCCCTGCCCGGATGAGGCTCTATTATATCCTTCTCAGTCTGCATCGTGTACTGCTCCGGAACAATAACGTAGTATGAAGCCCCCGGATTTTCCAGAGACTTCTTTATAACATCTTCATATATGTAGCGGGATTTACCGTAGCCTGCACCGCCAAGTATCAGTTGTAATGCCATATTTTCTCCTCTTTCTAAAGATTGTCAGTTTATATTTTCGGGTTGTTGTAAAAATAAATGTTCCCTCTGCCCTACCACTAAGTATATAATATTTTCTTTGTTTTGTTAAGCATATTTTGTCTCCGCTACACAGATTATTCGTAACAGTTCAGCCATGACCTGATAAACAGAATGATTATGCTTGCATAAATCAGGCTGTTTACCGGGGCATGAGCTAAACGCAAGGATATGAGTAAAACAGGCAATGTAATTGCCGGTTAGCACGCAGTGCGGTTTTACGAATGTTCTTGTTGCATGGGCTGAACTGTTACTATTATTCTAAAGATGCGCCATATTTCCTTGCATTCTGCAAAAATTGTGATACAATGTACGCGGACTATAAAGCGAAGGAGACAATCTGTTATGTTACAATTTAAAAATTTTTATCATGAAGATTGCGGTATTCCAAAGAAAGCAATTGCAGATTTTGAAAAAATGCTTAACAAGTTTAAAATACGTATTCACGGCTATATGATGCTATCAGGTCAAAATATTATAGCGGAGCATTATTATGCACCTTATCACAAGGATTCCCTGCATCGTATGTATTCTGTTTCCAAGAGCTTTACGGCCTTAGCAACAGGCTTACTGATAAAAAATAATATGGTATCCCCTGATGATAAAATTTGCCGCTATTTCCCCGAAAAATTGCCAAAAGAGGGTGCACATCCCTGGTGTGAAGAAATGACAATACGGGATATGCTCACCATGCGTACCTGTCATGGCAGCACTACATTTAAACGCTACGATGGAAATGACTGGACAGAATCTTTTTTTAATGTTGAGCCTGACCATATCCCCGGCACGGTATTTTCCTACGACACTTCAGCCTCCCATGTCCTTGCGGCATTAGTTGAAAAATTAACCGGTATGAAAATGTTGGATTTTATGAGAAAAGAACTGCTTGATGAGCTTGGCTTTTCGAAAGAAGCCTATATAATACCTGATTTGACCGGAATATCCCAGGGAGGAAGCGGCCTTATGTGTACATTACGGGATGTGGCATGCGTAGCCTATCTTTGCAATCAATACGGCATATTGGACGGCAAAAGGCTCCTTCCGGAAGATTTCATGAAGGAAGCTGTCAGCAATTTGGTTCCTACGGATTTGAACACAAAATTAGATGAGCAGTTCGGCTATGGATATTTCATCTGGATGCCAAGGGAAGAAGGATTTACTTTCTTTGGCATGGGCGGTCAGCTTGCAGTATGTTTCCCACAATATGATTTCTGCTACATAACCATGGCAGATGTCATTAGCAATCCATCAGGAGTACAGCTGTTACATGACTGCTTTTACGCTACGGTGTACCCTTATTTGGAAAAACGCGAAAAAAAAGCCATAGTTCACCCGGATAACACTTGTGATTCTTTAAATAATTTAGTAAAAAGCAAAAATAAAACTTATATCTTTTACCCCAATAAAATCAACTGGGAAAAAGCTGACTTTGACTGGGAGCATGGCAGACTGCATCTTGTAATTGCCGCAAAAGAATTTGTGTTTAGCTTCAATCCGGAAACTATGGATGATAAAAACTACAGCCATGAAGAATCGTGGGTCCTTCAGCAGTTTCTTAATACAGGCTTCAGCTGCGAATGCAGAGGATATTTTAAGCAGGGGCACTTCTTTTTACAATGCTTTTTGGTTGACGAGGAACAGGGTACCACGCAGATGGATTTTGCCTGGAAGGACAGCAGGCTAAGTGTACATGTAATCAGTACTGCGGATCCATTTATCAATAATTCCGGGCTTTATAAGAGCTTCCGTGGCTTTGCATCAGCACAGGCAGAAGATAAGGCATTTCTGAAATCTTAAAAATACAATTTTCTCTGTCTCTTAAGCATATTTTGTACTCCGGATACATAAATTGTTCTAAAGATATGGAGGGATTATTCATGAGTGCCAAAACAAAAATTCTGGTTTTTAAAATGCGTGAGGTAATTTACACGGCTGTCTTTGCCGTTCTCGGCATTTGTTTAGTAATTTTACTGATTTTTATGTTTATCAAAGGACAAAGCGGCAAAAATCTTGAAAGCTTATCGCATTCCATCGTTGACGAAAAACCCGTCTATATCGCAGGTGTATATCAAAGCTCAGTTGTTTTGCGCAATCAGGTTATCAGCGTTGAGGTAGTTGTTGATAAAAATAATATCAATTCAGTCCGCCTGATACAGACAGATGATGCAATAACAACCATGTTTCCGCTTTTTGCACCTACGATGAACGAACTTGCCACACAGATTGTAGACTCACAGTCAGTAGAGAACATTACATATTCTGAAGAAAATAAGTACACCGCAATGGTTCTTTTGGAAGCAGTAAAAAATGCTCTTAAAAAAGCGGAAATTTCTTAACATTCATAAATAATAACAGAGACGAAGAATACCGCTGCCCCGTCTCTGTTATTATTATGCCTTATTCATATATTCTAATTATTCTCTTCAAATTTGAAATGACTTGATACCTTTGCCAGCTCTCCTGACATATCCCTCATCTGTTCAGTCATCTCCATACAGTTATCAACATACTGGCGAAGCTGCAGCATGGATGCGGAAGTCTCTTCCGTGCTTGCCGCATATTCTTCCGAAATTGCTGCAAGACTCTCAACTCCGGCCATAACAGAACCCTTAAATGTATTAAGATTCTCTATCTCTGCTGCAATATTATCAACTGCATTGCCAACCTGACCAATCTCGCTATTAAGCTTGGCGAAGCTCTCCTGTGTATCGTTAAGCTTCATGCCCTGTTCATTAATAACATTTATAACCTTATCCATAGTTCTGACACTCGCATCTGAATTGGCAATAAGATTATTAACAATATCCGCAATTCTCTTGGTAGCCTCTCCTGACTGGTCTGCCAGTCCTCTGATTTCCTCAGCAACCACTGCAAAGCCTCTTCCATGCTCGCCTGCCCTAGCCGCCTCTATGCTCGCATTAAGCGAAAGCAGATTCGTCTGACTGGAAATATCGGCGATAAGTGCCGTAGCCTCCCGGATTCTGGCAGCTGATTCGTTAGTTACATCCGTCTGTGTTTTAATTTCAGCAATTGAATTCTGCGTTTCTTCAGTAATTCTTACGAGACTGTCAATAGTATTGCTGACATCCGAATTAATCTCATTCATAAGCTGTGTACTGCCCTTAAGAGTTTCAACATTGTCTGCCGTCGTCTCTATCGCACTGCCCATATTGGCAACATCTTCGTTAACCTTCTGTGTTTCTCCTGCCTGTGAAGTAGCACCCCTTGCGATTTCATTAACAGCCGTATCTATCCCTCCTATGGTCTCTGTAATTGCACTAAACGAACCATAGAAATCTTTAGAACATTCATCAAGCGCCTTTGATGTATCAAGCACATTCATAATGGCTGAAGATATATTGGTAATAAGGCTCTTTACCGCTCTTGCAATATTACCGACCTCATCCTTTCTCTCCACAAGCTTCTCTCCAACCCTTGTGCTCATATGTCCTTCAGCCAGCTGGTCAAGGTTAGATACTACCATCTTAATCGCTTTAATCATAAACAGTACAAACAATACTCCTACTGCCATGGCTGCGATGACAATAACTGTAAGGATACCTACATTCTTAGCCAATATGCTCCTATATAGTGATTCAACCTCCGAAGCAGCTATTCCGGCAAAAACCATACCTATTATCTCATCACTGTCAACCTGATTTAAAGGCTTATACATTGCAAAAAAGTGTTCACCGTTTATCTTCACATTATCATCAATATATGTATTGCCGTTCTTATAAACAGCATCCGAAATTACACTGTCTGCAATTGTTCCCGCCATTCTTGAGCCATTCTCATCAAGAAGGCTTGTCACTACACGCTTGTCTTTAATAAATACCGTTACATCTACTTCTGTATTCTCCTTAAAGCTGTCAAGAATACTTACATTCTCCGTTAAGTTATAATCACCTTTATAAAGCACACCCCGCTCATATCTATATTCACCGGGGTCAACCATATCAAGCTCAGTTTCGAGTGCATAAATTGCTACATTAAGTTCATGCTCCGCCATTTTAACCGCCGTGCTGTTAACTGCAGAATCAAGCATATATCCTGAACACAAGAGTACCAGCAGCAAGGGTATCAACAGTATTA
>CAZBHM010000006.1:0-33243 GCA_964491975.1 uncultured Lachnospiraceae bacterium
GGTACCGGGCGTGCTTTCGATGCTGTACTCTGCGTTGTGAAAAACAGCAGCGTGTTTTACAATGGAAAGGCCAAGTCCTGTGCCGCCAATTTGTTTTGAGTGGCTTTTGTCAACTCGGTAAAAACGCTCAAATACCCGGCTTAGGTGCTCTTTTGGGATGCCTATGCCTGTGTCTGATACGGTAAGCAGAATATTAGCCGGTGTCTGCCGGATATTTATTGTGACAGCTCCGCCGGTTTTGTTGTATTTAATGGCATTATCGCAGAGATTGGATATCATTTCATCAAGAATTGCAGGTACACCATCAACAATACAGGCTGTTCCGGTAAGGGTCAGGGTAATGCTGCTTTTGTCTGCGATGCTTTTGAAACGAGTAAGTATTTCTGAGGAAAGCAGATATAGGTCTACAGGTTCGAAGGCGGCAGGAACAGTGCCTTCATCGAGTTGCGAAAGCTTTATTATGTCGTTTACAAGGGTGACAAGTCTGGCAGCTTCTTCGTAAATACTTTTGCCAAAATCCCGGGTGTCCTCCGGAGAAACGATACCGGACATTAGAAGTTCGGACATGCCCTGGATTGATGTAAGAGGAGTCTTTAATTCGTGTGATACATTGGATGAAAATTCTCTTCTCAGCTTTTCGAGCTGTTCCTTTTCGGTAATATCCATTATTAGTATTACGGCACCGGTGACAACTTCCCACTCACGCACCGGATTGGCAATAATCTGTCGGCAGAAGCTGTTGGAATAAAGCTTTTCAGAAGCGTGGCAGCCTTCGGTGAGGGCTTTTTCGACACACATTCGCAGGGCTTCGCTTCTGTTAAGCAAAAATATATTGGAATTTTCGGAAGGCACCATGGCATCAAGCAGCTTTATGGCGGCGCTATTATATGAGAGCAAGTGTCCAAGTCTGTCGATTATCAGGAGACCTTCACCCATATTTTCTGTTATGGCTTTAAACTCCTGCTGACTGTGTTTTATTTCAGCTATCTGGCTGTTAATTTTATCATTCTGATTATTGATTTTTCTTATGAGCGGGATAAGCTCGTCATAGCCGTCTTTTATATCAGGGTGTTCTAAATCTATATTAACAATAGGTTTTGCAATATGTCTTGAAAGCATCCATGCGATTGCTGCGGAAATCAGAATTACTGCACCAAGAATCACTGTCATCTGCGGAAGTATTCCTGCAATGAGTGACCAGATGCTTGCCTGGGTGTAGGCAGTACGGAGCACGGAGCTGTCTGAAAGTCTGAGTGCATAATAAATAGTTTTGGTTGAAAGTGTTCCGGAGTAGCGTATGGAGCTGCTTTCATCTTCCTTTAGCGCACCGATAAATTCTTTGCGGTCTGAATGGTTATCCATGTCTGAGATATTGGCTTTGCTGTCAAAAATAACAGTACCGTCAGATGCTATAAGTGTAATTCTTTTGGCTTCCTGCGTGTAAATAATGGGAAGCGTTTCAAGATAGTTTAAACCGTCGAGCTCTAAGCCGGCGGCTATGTAATGCGCTTCGTCTGAAAGTTCATTCACCATCAGATTTGAAAAATGTCTGTAAAGTATTGCTGTCACAAGAATTACACCGGAAAGCAGTGACAGGAAGGATATTAGAAATGTTGCCGTAAAAATCTTTTTTTTCATAGGAATTCTCCGATTTTATAGCCGAAGCCTCGTACTGTTTCTATTAAGCTGCCGCATTCACCGAGCTTTGAGCGGAGTGTGCGTATGTGTACATCGAGCGTGCGGTTCTCACCATCAAAGGCATAACCCCATATCTGTAAAAAAAGCTGCTCTCTGGTGAAAACAGTGCCGGGATTTTTGATAAGCCGGCACAAAAGCTCGAATTCCTTTAGAGAAAGTGTAACATCTTTACCGGAAACACGCACGATATGCTTTGATGGGCATACATAAAGTGCGCCGATAGTATATTCGTATTTTTCATCGGAAGAGCTCTGACGGCGCAGTAAAGCTTTTATACGTGATATCAGCTCCATCGTGCCGAAGGGCTTTGCAATGTAGTCATCAGCACCGCTGTCGAGCCCTATGACCTTATCGTATTCTGTATCCCTGGCGGTCAGCATAATTATGGGAAGACGGGCAGTTTCGGCTCTGGAGCGGAGCTTTGTAAGTATGGAAAGTCCGTCCTCTTCAGGCAGCATGATATCTAACAGTAAAAGGTCCGGCAGTTCTTCCTTAAGAGCACAGTAAAATTCTCCGGGAAGTTCAAAGCCCCTGGCATCAAAGCCTGCGCTTTTAAGGGCATATAGTACGAATTTACGTATGTTGGCATCGTCCTCTAATAAATAAATCATTGTTAAGCCTCCGTTTAATGAGAGCCGGTTATTGAATATACAACCCATTCGGCGATATTAGTGGCATGGTCACCGATTCGTTCGAGATATTTGGCAATCATTAATAGGTCGATATAGTATTCGCCCTTGTTTTTGCCGTTTGTAATGGCTTCAATAAGCCGGTTCTTTATCTGGTCAAAATAATTGTCAACCGTATCATCATATTCAATTACGCTTTTTGCGAGAGATAAATCCTTTTTGACAAAGGAGTCAATGCTGTCGGTGACCATCTTGATTGCTTCTTTTGCCATGGCTTCGATAAGAAGCTTGTTATCGTCATTATAGCTAACTATTGCCATGCCGATTTCTGCAATGTCAAATGCCTGGTCACCGATGCGCTCCATGTCTGAAATCATTTTAAGGGCGGAGGAAATCTGTCTTAAATCTCTGGCTACAGGCTGCTGCTGCATAAGAAGCTTCATGCAGAGTGCTTCGATATCGCGCTCTTTTTGATTTATTTCTGCTTCGCCCTGTATTACTTTATCGGAAAGTCCTGTATTTTTGTCAGTGAGCAGTCTTATGGCGGTGAGAATGCTTTCCTCGCACATGGCACCCATCTTAATCAGTTCTATGTTTAGATTTTCTAATTGTTCGTCAAATTTTATACGCATAATATCAACCAAACCTTCCTGTAATATAGTCTTCAGTTCTTTTGTCTTCCGGCATTGAAAAAATATTCTCTGTGTTGCCAAATTCAATGACCTCGCCTAAAAGGAAAAAAGCGGTGTTATCGGAAATACGTGCGGCCTGCTGCATATTATGGGTAACCATGATGATAGTATAATCCTTTTTGAGCTCAAGTGCAAGGTCTTCTATTTTGGAAGTTGAAATCGGGTCAAGCGCAGAGGTAGGCTCATCCATCAGAAGCACCTCTGGCTTTACTGCAAGCGCTCTTGCTATACATAAGCGCTGCTGCTGGCCGCCGGACATTGCAAGGGCGGATTTTTTAAGCTTGTCCTTTACCTCGTCCCATATGGCAGCCGCCCTTAAGGATTCCTCCACGATATCATCAAGCTTTACTTTTGAACGTATTCCGTGTGTACGCGGGCCGAAGGCGATGTTGTCATATATGGACATGGGAAAGGGATTGGGCTTCTGGAATACCATGCCTACACGCTTTCTTAGATTGTAAACATCCATGCCGCCGTAGATGCTTTCTCCATCAAGAAGTACTTCTCCGGTGATTTTGCAGTCCTCTACAAGGTCGTTCATTCTGTTTAAGGATTTCAAAAGAGTAGATTTGCCACAGCCTGAGGGACCGATGAAAGCAGTTATTTCCTTTTCGGGGAGCTTAAGTGAAATATTTTTAAGGGCGTGGAAATCGCCGTAATATAAATTGAGGTTGTTTACTTCGAATTTGTTCATGATATTATCCTTTCCCGGCAGTCATTTTGCGCGCCAGAAGTTCTGAAATAGTATTTATTATGAGTACAAGTAAAAGCAGTATGACTGCTGTTGCGTATGCTTCATCCATATAAAGACCTTCAGATGTAAGTGAGTACATGTGAATTGAGAGAGTTCGTCCACTTGAAAAAAGATCCTTTGGGATGCCGGCAACGGTGCCGGATGTATAGATTAGTGCAGCAGTTTCACCGACAATTCTTCCTATTGCAAGTATTATGCCTGAGAGTATGCCGGGAACGGCGGAAGGAAGTATTATTTTAAAAACAGTCCGCAGTCTTCCGGCACCAAGCCCGAAGCTTCCCTCTCTGTATGCGGTGGGAACACTAAGCAGTGCTTCTTCGGTTGTGCGCATAATTGACGGCAGTATCATGATTGAAAGCGTAAGCGCACCTGAAAGTATTGAGTTTCCAAAATCTAAAGCAATGACAAATATGAGCATGCCAAACAGTCCGTAAACAATAGAGGGAATGCCGGAAAGAGTTTCGGTAGTGGCACGTACAAGCTTAACCAGCCTGCTCCCCTTTGGCGCATATTCGGTGAGGTATACGGCTGAAAAAATACCGGTAGGTGCTGCAATCAGAAGCGATAACAGAGTCATGGTTATCGTATTTATTATCGCAGGCATCATGGATACATTTTCGGAGGTGTACTCCCATGCAAAAAGGCTTGGTTTAAGGTGAGGTATTCCTTTTATAAGTACATAACCGACAATTATAACTATGACTGCGCATACTATAAGTGCTGATGCCCGGACTGCAAGGTTTAGTAAAAGTGAACCGGGGCGCTTTTTTAGAGCGTCCCATTTTTGACGGCGTGTGCTTACATTAATTGCGTCCATGTTAATTTTCTCCCTTCTTAATCAAAGAGAACAGCGTATTGATTATAAGAATAAATACAAAAAGTACGACACTTGTTGCGATAAGCACTTCACGGTGCAAATCCTGTGCATATCCCATTTCGAGTACGATGTTGGAGGTAAGTGTGCGGACACCGCTAAAAATGCTGTCGGGAATAACCGGCTGATTGCCGGCAACCATATTTACGGCAAGAGCCTCGCCTATGGCACGGCCTATACCAAGGATTATACCGGCCATTATTCCTGATTTGGCGGCGGGAAGTGTGGCAAAAAATACGCTTCGCTCATGTGTTGCACCAAGTGCCAAGGCACCTTCGTAGTAGTTTTCGGGAACAGCTCTTATGGCTGATTCGGATACGTTTATAATTGTAGGAAGAATCATTATTCCCAGTACTATTGATGCGGCCAGTACACTTTTTCCGCTGCCGGTGGTATTTAGCAAAAATCTTACGATTACCACAAGTCCAAAGAAGCCGTATACAATTGAAGGGATTCCTGCCATAAGATTGACAGCGGGTTTTAAAAATCTGTAAAGTGGCAAAGGGCAGAATTTCGCCATATATACTGCGCAGAGAAGTCCGATTGGGACACCAAGTATAATTGCTCCGGCAGTTACATATATGCTTCCGACAATCATGGGAAGTATGCCGTAGATGTCGCGGGAAGGCTCCCAGTTTCTGCCTGAGAGAAACTCCCACACATCTATTTTAAACATTGTCCTTAGTCCGTTTGAAAACAGGAAAATACAGATGAGTGCCACGGCCATTATTGACACGCATGCGCATAATAAAAATACAAGGTGCATAAGCCGCTCGGCTGCTTTTGAGCGTTTGTTCATTTTAAAATAAATCCTTTCTATTCAAGCTCTGACCATTTAGTGATGTTTCCGATATAAATGTCTTTTACCTGTGAGCTTGTAAGGCTGTCGGTTTTGTTTTCATTGTTAACAATTACTGCTATGCCATCCATGGCAATTGCCGTAGGGGTAAGTCCTTTTTCGAGCTCACTTGACTTTAAATCTCTTGAAGCCATTCCTATGTCATAGATTCCCTCGAGTGTGTTGTTCATTCCTGTTGTTGAGTCACTTTGCTGGATTTCAATGGTTACATTTGGATTTAACTTTATATAAGCCTCTTTTAATTTTTCCATAACGGGTGTTACTGAGGATGAACCGCCGACTACGACCTTGCCGGTTAAGCCGGAAGCATTGTAGGCGCCGGTATTTCCTTCACTTATATATCCGTTTGCTTCGACAACTGACTGGCCTTCTTTGCTGAGAATGAATGATATAAAGTCCTGGCCGGCTTCGTTAAGACCTTCCTTTACTGCAATGTTGAATGGTCTTGCTACTTTATAGGAGCCGTTTTTTATATTTTCAACAGTTGCCTTTGCTCCGTCAATTGCAAGAGCCTTTACACTGCTGTTTAGAGAGCCGAGTGAGATATAACCTATAGCCTGTTTGTTGCCCTCGACACTTGTAATCATGACAGAGGTTTTTTCTGTGATTTCTGCGCTCTTTATTGTGCGGTCTATCTTTTCACCGGCTGCGTTCTTTTCCTCAATGCCAAGAAGCTCGATAAATGCACCTCTTGTACCGGAGCCGTCCTCTCTGGAAATTACGGTGATGTTGTCATTCGTTGCACTGCATCCGACAGCTGTGAATGCCATGGCAGCAGTTACTGCAAGCATGGCTGCTAAAAATTTCTTTTTCATAGTGTTTCCTCCTAAAATTGAAAAATTTTCTTTTTTTTTAATACAAGCACAGTATAATACAGGCAAGGTTAAGTCTGAAACCATGCTTATGTAAAATCTTTGTTAAGTCAGAGAACGATATACATATTATGTGCGTGGCTGAACTGTTACATGTGTTAATTAAAAAGGAAATATTTTTGTGGAAAATATTCGCGGAATATGGTAAAATTATAATGTGCCTGATATGTATGGAGGATATGGTTAAGATTATGAAAAGAAATATTGACATTAATGAAATTTCAGACGGAAGATTTTACGATGTGAATGATATGGCAAAGCTTGGCTGTTCTGATTGTGCGGGCTGCTCTGCCTGCTGTCATGGTATGGGAAGCTCGATAGTAATTGACCCATATGATTTTTACAGACTATCGAAGAAGCTTGGAAGAAATTTTGAAGAACTTTTAGAGGCGCATCTTGAGCTTAATGTGGTGGATGGGCTGGTGCTTCCTAATCTTAAACTTTCCGGGCAGAATGAGACATGTACCTTTCTAAGCGGTGAAGGCAGGTGTATGATTCATGATGCAAGACCGGGAATATGCAGACTTTTTCCACTTGGACGAGTTTATGAAAATCATGATTTTAAATATTTTATGCAGGTTAATGAATGCCATAAGAAAAAACGTACCAAGGTAAAAATATTAAAGTGGATTGATACGCCTGAGTATGAAAAGTACCGTGAATTTGTTATTGACTGGCATTATTTTCTTAATGACATGGAAGATAAGCTTTCTGACGGTGAAGCTAAAAAATATATAATGCGTATACTTAATACTTTTTATGCAGAGCCATATAATCCGAATAAGGAATTTTATGTACAGTATTATGAAAGAAGAGCTTTATTTTTGGAAAAATAAGTGATAAAATGATAATAAATTAATCAGGAAAATTATATTTGAAGTTGAGGAGATATAAGAATGAGAAAGACAAAAGTAATTTGTACAATTGGACCGGCAAGTCAGAATGAGGAGACACTTACAAAGATGTGCCTCGAGGGAATGAATGTTGCGAGACTTAATTTTTCACATGGTGACCATGCCGAGCAGCAGGGAAAGATTGACCTGCTTAAAAAGGTAAGAGAGAAGTTAGAGCTTCCTATAGCTATTATGCTTGATACAAAGGGACCGGAGTATCGTATAAAAACTTTTGAAAATAAGAAAATAACACTTGCAGACGGAGATACATTTACATTTACAGTTGATGATATTGTAGGTAATCAGGAAAGAGTTTCAGTTACGTATAAGAATCTTGTTAAGGAGCTTAAGACGGGCGACACCATTATGGTTAATAACGGGCTTGTTATTTTTAAGGTTAAAGAGCTTAAGGGTAATGATGCAGTCTGCGAAGTTATTGCCGGCGGTGAGCTTTCAGACCGTAAGAGCATGAATTTTCCGAATAAGGTTATGAAGCATGATTTCCTTAGTGAGGCAGATAAAGCAGACCTGCTGTTTGGTATAAAGAATGATGTGGATTTTGTGGCTGCATCATTTGTATCCTGTAAAAAGGATGTGGAGGCTCTTCGTAATTTCCTTGATGAGAATGGCGGAGCGGATATTGATATCATAGCAAAGATTGAGAACAGGGCCGGTGTTGATAATATAGATGAGATTTGTGAACTTGCGGATGGAATTATGGTTGCAAGAGGCGACCTTGGAGTGGAAATTCCGTTTATTGAGGTGCCTTCAATTCAGAAGTACCTTATTAATAAGTGTCGTATGCTTGGCAAGAGAGTCATTACTGCAACAGAGATG
The DNA here is from genome assembly GCA_964491975.1 of uncultured Lachnospiraceae bacterium. Classification (GTDB taxonomy): domain Bacteria; phylum Bacillota; class Clostridia; order Lachnospirales; family Lachnospiraceae; genus SIG300. The sequence goes on from CAZBHM010000006.1 coordinate 8,109, forward strand.
TTAGAGTCCATGATTCATAATCCAAGACCTACAAGAGCAGAGCTTTCGGATGTGGCGAATGCGGTATACGACGGAACAAGTGCAATTATGCTTTCGGGTGAGACTGCTTCCGGTAAGTATCCGGTTGAGGCGGTAAAGAATATGGTAGAGATAGCAGAGTTTACCGAGAAAAATATTGATTATATACAAAGATTCAAAAATGCAGAGTTTAAGATAAAGAATAATATTGATGCTGTTTCACATTCAACCTGCTCAATGGCAATAGATGTTAATGCGAAATGCATAGTTGTAAGCTCCATAAGTGGCACTACTGCCAGAATGGTGAGCCGTTTCAGATGCCCGGTTGATATACTTGGTATGACGATTTCGGAAAAGGTATGGAGAAAGCTTAATTTAAGCTGGGGCGTTAAACCGATACTCTGCGAGGAATTTAATTCCGTGGAAGTGATGTTTTATCATGCATTTAATCAGGCAAAGAAGGTATTTAGGCTTACTTCCGGCGACAATGTGGTGCTTACCGGCGGACAGATTAACGGACAGACAGGTAATACCAATGTTATAAGGGTTGAAAGCGTCAAATAGTACAAATTTGGTGAAAGGGTGTGTTTGCCATTAATATTACAGAAATTACAGATGAAATCGGACATACAAATGTATATTACGAATGCAGTATGGGGAATGATTATATTATTAATAATGGTAACGAGGCATTTTATGCGCTTATAGGGAAGAATTCCTTTAAACCTTTTACCTATGGGATTCATCCTGAGGATGCTGATGAGTTTACCGGCATATGCGAGTCTTTGGAAAAGGGCGGGACGGCAGTGCTTGTATTCAGATATCAGGGTTCGCAGGAGGGAAGGTATAAGCTCTATGAGGTGACAATCACTCATAATATATCGGCTGCCGGTGAAATCCTGGGATATAATGTAAGGTTCCTTAATCTTCTGGCACTTAAGAATATATATGAGCGGAATACTAAAAATGTAAAAAAGTACCGAACTTTTATGAGTATGATAAGTGTCTATTATTATGAATATAACAGACAGAAGAACTTTTTTAAGGTGTATATATATACCAATGGAAAGAGTTATCTTCTTGTAAACGAGGATTTTGACATCTGGTATGACGAAATGCTTGAGGGCAGTGTAAAAACTGAAAAGGACAGAGCTTCGCTTGCAGGGTTTGCACGTGCGCTTAAAAGCGGTAAGTCAGATTTTACAATTCATTTATGCGGAGCATTTTTCTCGAAGGGTGATACTTCTGAAGAACTTATATGTACAGGCAAGGCAGTGAGCCTGCACGGCGTTAAGAATGTTTTTGGTGTTATCAGAAATGTAGAGGGTTATATTGACAGAAACAGGGCATATTATTTTACTGAGGCAGGAAAGGATTCGGCTACGGGTCTGCTTAACAAGAGGGCATCAAAAGAATTTTCCAAGGATTTACTTTCGGATGGAACAGGAGCCAGGCGCTACATGCTCATCATTGACATTGATGATTTTAAAAACTTTAATGACAGCTATGGGCATATTTTCGGAGATGATGTTATACTCAGGGTGGCAAGGGTGCTTTCTGAAAATATTAACCTGCGTGGAATAGTCGGCCGTATAGGCGGGGATGAGTTTTATATACTTACCGAGAATATTGAGTCAGAGGATGATTTAAGGGTTCTTCTTAAAACCATTGCAAAAAATCTTTTTTATATTTACGAGAATGATAAAGAGGATGTGCATGTTACGACCTCAATCGGAGTGTCGTGCTATCCTGATGATGGTGCTTCGTATGATGAGCTGTTCAGAAAGGCTGATAAGGCGCTTTATATTGCAAAGGAAAAGGGCAAAAACAGATTCATTATTTATGATGAAGAAAAGCATGGTGCTGTATCGGGCGATGCGGATGCAGAAAAAATCAGACTGTCATTAAAGAGCGGACAGTATGCAGCGGCAGTGTCAGAGCTTATGCTTAAGCTTGCCGATGAGAAGAGTGCGGCAGTTAAAGAAGTGATGGCTGAAGCCCTTAAAGTATTTGATATTGATAAGGCGAAGATAGTGTCCGCAGCAGACGGAAGGCTTCTCTATTCTTTTGGGGAGAAAGAGGCCTTTGAAGAGGAGAAATATTATTCGTTTATCGGGCTTGATGAGTATAAGAGGCTCTATACCGATTCCTATGTTTATGTAGAAAATAATGTACAGAACATAGAAAAATTCTCGAAGACGGTAAGTAAGGCAATGCTTGAAAGAAATGTTTTATCTTTTATGCATGTTGCATATCCTGATACGGATAATCCTGAGGCATTCATTTTCTTTGATGTATGCAAAGCGTTAAGAAAATGGAGCGATGAGGACAGAAACTTGCTTATGATGCTGGGAAGACTTTTACTGAATGCCATATGCAGGGCGGAAAAATAGTGTTTATGACTGCGATTGCTATTATTTTTATGCAAAATGCCCAAAAAAATATCTTAATTTTTGACACTGATAGTTATAATTTATTGGTAATATCAAAAAAAAAAAGATATTTAAGGTTTATGGTCAAAAAAGTAAAGGAAAGTTTTATGGTAGTGTTGTAGAATTGTAGATAAGAAAATTATTGAAATATGGATGGAAACATGAATCAGATTACATTTAAACAGTATCGCAATATTGACCTTGCCATTCTGACAGTGCTCACGGTTGTATTTGAGGTTATTACCACCATGGCATCCTCGAAGTGGTTTGTACTTCAGCCGGTGGCTTTATCCATAACGCTTGCGCTTGTGTGCATTGCGATGATGCGCTGGGATGCTTTCGCGGCAGTACTTGCAGTTTTGGGAGGTTTTACATACTGCCTGGTGTCAGGTGGCACGAAGGAGCAGTATCTGATATATTGCGTAGGTAATGTAATGGCACTGTCGGGACTTGTCGTTCTTAAGCTTTTCGGCAAGGAGACGGTGAGGGACAGCGTGTTTAAACTGCTTATATTCGGACTGTTTTCTTATGTGGGAATGGGACTTGGCAGATGGGTTGTTTCCCTGTTCTTTGGCGGCAGTATTACAGTGTTGCCTGTATATCTTACAACAGATATCATGACACTGGTATTTGCGGAGATTATACTGTTGCTGTTTCGTAAGAGTGAAGGTATGCTTGAGGATCAGAAGGCATATCTTTTACGGCTCGACAGAGAAAGAAGGGAAGAGGCAGACCAGACAGATATGCCGGAAGATGATTTTCGATAAATAAACGTTCAAAAAACGGAGGAATTTCTAATGAAGATGAAAGGTGATGACTATCTCGTATATGATGCGGGCACGGGGCAATACAGGGAGGATGCAGAGCAGGCAGTCAGGGATGATGTTGAGAAGAATTACTGGCTGAATGTGGGACGTACCATTCTTAAGGACTGGCGTCTGTACCTGATGCTTTTACCGATGCTTCTCGTATTTTTATTCTGGAGATATTTTCCTATGTACGAGCTTCTCGGCTGCTTTAAGGTTAATGATTCAACTCTTGACGTTGCTGATCAGCTGTATGCGGGCTTTGCGTATTTTAAGGAATTGTTTTTTAAGTACCCGGGCTTCTGGGCTGCGTTCCGTAACACATTTCTTTTAAGCTTTTACGGACTTTGCTTTGGATTTCCGATGCCGATTATTATTGCGCTTTTCTTTAATGAAATCCGTTCTAATATAGTACGAAGTGTATTTCAGGTAGTTACATATCTGCCGAAGTTTATGTCAACGGTAGTTATGACTTCACTTGTAACAATGCTCGTGCGTCAGGCATCACCGATTGCGGGAATGGAGATGGGTGTTATCTCAAGATTCCTTGTACAGCTTGGAGTAATAAGCACGGATGTGGGTAATGCGGGTCTTCTTAATAATCCGGATTTCTTCCGCGCGATTTACCAGATAAGCGGTATATGGGAGACTGCCGGTTATGACAGTATCGTGTTCTTTGCAGCGATTATAGCCATATCGCCTACCAGCTATGAGGCAGCGCAGATTGACGGCGCAGGTAAGATGGCTCAGATGAAGTATGTTGTACTTCCGTCTATTCTTTCAACAATTGTAATCATGCTTATTACACGTATCGGTTCACTCCTTAATGTCGGTTATGAGAAGGTTCTTCTTCTTTATAATCCGAAGACATACGTTACGGCGGATGTTGTTTCAACATTTGCACAGCGTTATGGTATTGCGGATGGACTTGTGGGACTTGCTTCGGCAGCAGAGATGTTAAACAACGTTGTAGGTATGCTTCTTGTTATTGCGGCTAATACAATAGCACGTAAAGCATCAGACGTTTCATTATACTAGGGAGGTACTTCTTAATGAAAAGAAAACTTGAAGTATCTGAATTGATATTTAAAATTTTGAGTCATGTGTTTTTGACAGTGTTTGCAATATGTTGTCTGTATCCGTTTCTTTATGCGATTTCGGCTGCGATAAGCGGACGCGAGGCAGTAGAATATGGACAGCTGGTATTATTGCCAAAGAATCTCCAGTTTGAGGCTTTTGCCAATATGTTTAATAATAACATGTTCTGGAATTCATATACTAATACTTTGTTTATTACCTTTTATGGTACATTGTGGGCTATGGGCGTTTCCATTCTTGGTGCTTACGCACTTTCAAAGAAGAGACTCCTGTTCCGCAAGGGCTTTAACTTCTTCCTTGTATTCACGATGTGGTTTTCAGCAGGTCTTGTACCGCAGTACATTAACTACTTAAATACTAAGGATGTGTTTAATGCAATCGGTATTACTGATGACAAGTGGCTGGTTGTAATTGCCATGGGTATGGCAGCAATGAATGTTATTCTTCTTAGAAATGCTTTTGAGGGTGTTCCTTCAGAGATTGAAGAGGCAGCAATTGTGGATGGTGCTACAGAGTTCCAGGTTCTTAAGCGCGTATACATTCCTATGAGCAAGTCAACTATTGCTACAGTAGCATTGTTCTTTGCAATATCAAGATGGAATGGTTACTTCTGGGCAAGACAGATGATCAGCAACTTAAACGAGCATCCGTTACAGGTATTTATCCGTCTTAAATTAGAGGAATTTCAGGATCCGGATATAATGGCAGGATGGAATGAGGCATACGCAGCGGATTCAGTTATTTATGCACTTATTGTATGTTCAATTATACCGGTACTTATCATTTACCCATTCATTCAGAAGTATTTTGCTAAGGGCGTAAATGTCGGCGGTGTTAAGGAATAAGATGATTATTAAAGCTTTCATGGCTTAATAATAATATAAAAATGGAGGATATAAAAATGAGAAAAGCAAAGAAAATTCTTTCATTGGCTCTTGCAGTTGCAATGTCAGCATCGATGCTTACAGCGTGTAACAAGGGCGATGATAACAGGGACGATGTTTCTGCAACATTCGATTTAGAGTATGCAGAAGGCACAACACTTCGTATGGCAACAGGCTATAACAATGCTAAGACAGGATTATTCTTCGATGCAGAGGTAGCCGGCTCAGGTATTACACTTGCAGATGGCAAGACATATCATGCAGGCGATCTTAAGCCTACCTGGGTTGCAGTATCAGAAAAGCTCGGAATTGAGTTTGAGAACCAGTATCAGGGACAGAGTGCTTCTAATGAGTTTAAGTATTGGAAGGAAAGACTTTCAGAGGTAGATGTTGTAAGTGGTACAGCTTCACTGCTTTCAGAAGCAGGTGTTGCAGGTAATTTGATAAACATTGCTGAGTACCTTGATCATATGCCTAACTTTAAGGCTTATCTTGATGAGAATCCTATTGTTCGTCTTTCAATTACCGGTGACACAAAGACAGGTGCAATCTATTTCTCACCTTACTTCGATGGTGTTAACGATATTGAGCGTATGCCACTTATGCGTACAGACTGGGTAGAGAAGCTTCTTAACGGCTCAGGTGATTTTACAGCATCTAAGAGTGCTAACCTTAACAAGGCTGTTTATACACCTTACATGCCTACATCAGGTTCAGTACAGGTTGAGGTTGTTAAAGCAGATGCTTCAGGTGTAGAGCTTATTAAGAAAGATTATGATAAAGCAGGCAACATCGTTAAGACTATGAATGATGCTCTTGCAAAGGGTACAGTTACAGGTGTTGAGGCCGTTAATATGCTTCGTAAGTATATCGATACAGCTTATAATGGATATTATGGTGAGAACCGTGCAGACCTCTTTATCGGTCAGAATGCAGCATGGGATGCAGATGAGTTAGTAGCACTCCTTCGTTGTGTAGTTGCTAACGCACAGACACTTAACGGTACAGATACAGTTCAGGGTCTCTTCTCAAGAGAGGATGACAACAACCAAAGACGAGTTGACATGTTCCGTTTTGCAGGTACATTATTTGGCGTTCGTGGTCTTGAGTCAAGACAGGATTACCTTTACTTAGGAGCAGACGGCAAACTTTATGATGCTCGTCAGGAAGAAGCTACTTATGAAGCTCTCGAGAGAATGAATGCTATTGCATCAGAAGGCCTCATTTCTTCATCATTTATTAATACTGAGGATACAGATACAAAGACAATGCTTGCTAATGATGCAGGTTTCATGCATTACGATTACAACCAGACACAGACAGTTTACAATGAGACACAGCTTCAGGACGGCGAGAAGTATATGGCTGTTATGGTACCTGTAGCTCGTTGGTATGATGGTTCAGATGCTAACGGTGTTTACATGAGATTTACAGAGTCTTGGAGAAGTGTTAAGACAGACGGATGGGCAATCTCTAAGGCAGCAGTAGCTAACGATACAGATAAGCTTAATGCAGCACTTGCCATTATTGATTTCGCATACAGTGACGAAGGTATGATTCTTATGTCATACGGCCCGGATGCATTTATTAAGACAAATGCTGATGGTTCATATGTAACATTTAACTTTAACGGTACACAGATGCCTGTTATCGCAGATGCAACATACAAGGAGCTTTGGGATAAGGCTTCAGGTAACTATACAAACTATGCTCGTCAGTACCTTGGTTCAACATTATCATTTGCTAAGAGCCAGGCATTCGAGTATCAGTGTACACATGAAGTAGGTAAGGAAGGCGCAGGAAAGATTTCTACAGCAATCGGTCTTGGTACAATCAAGCATCCTGAACTTGCTGTTACAAGCAATCCATGGTATACATCAATTCCTACAATTCTTCCTACAACAAAGAGTGAGAATGACATGATTGCCGGATATACAGAGCTTGGCTCAAACGGTAAGTTCTCATCTTCAAAGGGTGGCGAGAATCTTTTAGTAGACATTATTGCTAAGGGTTACTCAGGTGATGGTACTGCTTCAAGAACTGATACACTTAAGACTGTAAGTGAGACATGGAATGGTAGCGCTTATCTTAGAATTAAGCAGGATGCATGGACAAATCTTCTTAGCTACTATAACTCAATTTCAAAATAATACGTCAATATATATTGGCAATCAAGTAGTAAATTTTCGGCAGGGAGGCAGAGACCTCTCTGCCGGGATTAAAAATAACCTTGTTGCCGGGTAGGCAACAGTGAATTAACTTTGCCGGCTTTGGGCGAAGAATGGAGACAGATATGTATAAGAAGCAAATGATTCTCCAGCGTATTGTATGCTATGTTGTACTTATAGCAGCAGCGCTTGTATTTGTATATTCTTTAGGTCTTATGACAGACCTTTATGAAAATGGTTTAAAATATTATGCGGAAAATTATAATAACCCGAAGGTAGCGGGTTCCGAGATTTATTATGATATGCAGGGATTTAACCGTGCGCTTACATGGGCTGGTATTGTACTTATTCTCCTTGCAGCTGCGCAGATGTTATTCCAGAATCACGTGCGCAGGAAATATTACATTGCAAATTATGTAACTGTTGGTCTTAATACGGCTGCAGCTTTGTTTGTAGCTGTATGGGGATTTATCAAAGTATTAACATATAAGAATCAGTATCTTACTAATCTTGATTTTGAAGAACTTAAGGTCATGGCTGATATATATAAGTTTTCGGCATCTGATTCTACATTTTGGTTTGACATCTGCTTTCTTGTTTTCGGTGTGCTTCTTATAGCAGCAGCACTTAATGTATTTAATATGTTATGGAAGAAATCACTTATGAAAGCAGAGCAGGAGCTGATAGGTACAGGCAAGGAGGGAAAAGCGGTATGATGCGTGATGTAAGTATGATTAAGAAAGACCGCTTACGCTATACTAAAAACAAGCTGTCCTCTAATCTGGCATATTTAGGAATTTTATTTGATGTATTATATTTTGTAAGCATTTACAGTTCTGATGTGGGTAACTATTACTACACAATTACGATAGGTATTTCGGTTGTATATAACCTTATTTTCCTTCTGGCAGCGTTCCTCTCCTCAGAAGGTGTTAAGAATTATAAGTTCAGTTATTCATATCTTATCATGATAGTAGGTGTATTACAGTTTTTAAGAATTTTCGGTATTCCGATGTCCGCACATAATGCAGTTATTACAGCAGGCGGCTTAGCAGATGTAAGCGTTATGGGCGATAAGCAGTTTATTTATGTGGTGATATGTCTTGTAATTTCAGGTGCTGCATGTATAATATCAGGTATAGCGGGCGTATATAAGGCGAGTGTACTTGAAAAGTATAAGAAGGATAACGGAATCGCATAGACGAAACCTAAAAGTCCATAAAGAAAGGCGTGGCTTAAAATATGGCTTCATTAAGTTTGAGAAATATTAATAAAATATATGACAACAATGTTCAGGCTGTCTTTGACTTCAACATGGACATTAAAGATGGTGAGTTTATCGTACTTGTTGGTCCTTCCGGCTGTGGTAAATCAACCACACTCCGTATGATTGCGGGACTCGAGGATATTACATCAGGAACACTTATAATTGATGGTGAGGATGTAACACAGAAACCACCGAAAGACAGAGATATTGCAATGGTTTTCCAGAACTATGCATTATATGCTCACATGACTATTTATGAAAATATGGCATTTTCACTTACACTTCGACATGAAGATCCTAACGTGATTCATGAGAAGGTTTTGGCAGCAGCAGAAATTCTTGGTCTTACAGACCAGCTTAATAAAAAGCCAAAGCAGCTGTCAGGCGGTCAGAGACAGAGAGTTGCCATGGGACGGGCAATTGTTCGTAAGCCTAAGGTGTTCCTTTTCGACGAGCCTTTATCTAACCTTGATGCCAAGCTTCGTGGTGCAACGAGACGAGAGATTCTTCTCTTACATAAACGTCTCGAAGCGACGATGTTATATGTAACACATGATCAGACAGAAGCTCTTACACTTGCAGACAGAATAGTGTGTATGTCCATGGGATATGTTCAGCAGATTGGAACACCACTCGAGCTTTATGATACACCGGCTAATCTGTTTGTGGCATCCTTTATAGGATTGCCTCCGATGAATTTCTTTGAGTGCAGGGTTCAGGGTGGATGCCTTATAGGAGATGGCTTTAAGGTTTCACTTGGTGATACCGATAAGACAGTTTTAAAGAATTATGAGGGCAAAGAGATTACTCTTGGAGTTCGCCCTGAGAACATTGTAAAAGGAAGCGATATAAAGCTTTCAGTTACAGGCAATGAGAACCTTGGTCAGACGACCCTTGTACATGGTATGCTTGGCGGTCATAAGGCTACGGCTAAGTTCCGTGAGTGGTCTGACTATAAACCCGGTGATGAGGTAAGTGTATCGTTTAATCGTATGCACTTCTTCGATAAGGAAACTACCAACGCTATAAGGTAAAGGATTGGATATTATTATGAAGAATAATGAAAAGAAGTTTTTCGCAGAATTTAAAAGAAAATTCTTTGTTGCCTTAAAGAAGAATCCTCAGTCAATTCCGCTTTTGGCACACACTATTGCATTTTTGATATTTTCACTTAATCTGACAGCCATTTCTAATACTACGGCTAAGATTTATGGTGCACATATGGGACTTTGCGCATTTGTTGCAATGCTGTTTTCCATATTGGCGTATGTATGTCTTTTCAGTGCATATCCGAAGAGACAGAAGCCTAATGTCCCTATGATAGCAATTATACTGGTTTTATATGCATGCGTTATTTTTGCTGATATCTGCTATTTTGGAAGAATCAATGAAGCATTAAACAGACAGGTAAGTCCTATTAAGCTTACGGCGGCAACAAGCTATATTTCAGCAGCTAAGACAGTTATGATTGCCCATATTATTTCACTTGTTGTATCAGCAGTGCTGATTGTAGTGGAACCTGTATATGCCAAGCTTTTTAAGAAGATTAATACTTCCATCGATGTTGAAGATAATGGCAATCTTGGTGCAATTGAGTTAAGTGATGAGGAATAATTTGTAGATGGCAAAAAAAGAAAAGAATAAGAAGCAGACAGGCAAAGAGCAGCAGTCTACGAGAGATTATTATAAGCTTAAGACTGATGCGGTTGACAGACTTGTGAGCGCAGATAAAAAGGTGTACCCGAATACTAAGTTTGATCCGGGAAAGCAGTATCGCAGCAGTGCGCTTAGCAATATTCCGAACTGGGTTAAGGTATTGTTTGTGAAGTTCTGGTTTAGTGGAGCAGTTTGTTTCTTTATATTCTGGGGACTTGGAATCTATGTTACGGATATGCTTGACATGATTGTCATTATGTCAGTGGTTCTCGGAATGGTTACAGATGTTTTAGTTAACAATGCACTTCGTTTTTCGGAAAAATATGAAGGGCAGAACAGCAAGTGGATGATGTTTCCGGGAAAGCATTACTGGACATTTTTTGCAAATATTATTTATTCGTTTGCAGTACTTGCTTGTGTTATCTGGTTTTATGAGACTATTAATTTAGGATTGAATGGCCTTATGGGAACTGAAGAGAAGATTTATATTGGTGTGGAGCCGATACTCTTTGGCATAGCCTATATGGTATTTGATTTGATATTTACCGGTATTAAGAATACATTCATAAGCATTGTTAAAGATGCAATGAAAAAGAATGAAATATAATTTCAGTTAAGGAGTATATTATGGCATACCTCACTTTAAAAGGCATAAATAAAATTTATCCAAATGGTTTTCATGCCGTTCATGATTTTAACTTAGAGATTGAACGAGGAGAATTTATCGTATTTGTAGGTCCGTCAGGCTGTGGTAAATCTACAACTCTCAGAATGATAGCGGGACTTGAGAATATTAGTAACGGTGAGTTCTTTATTGATGGCAAGCGTGCCAACGAGATGGGTCCTCGTGAGCGAGAGGTTGCCATGGTATTCCAGAGCTATGCGTTATATCCGCATATGTCAGTATATGATAATATGGCCTTCGGTCTTTCACTTCAGGGCGTAGATGATGATGTGATTGATATAAGGGTTAAAGAAACAGCAAGGATTCTTGGACTTACAGATTATCTTGACAGAAAGCCGAGAGCACTTTCGGGCGGTCAGCGACAGAGAGTCGCAGTAGGTCGTGCGATTATTCGTAAGGTTGGTATATTTCTTATGGATGAGCCGCTTTCTAACCTCGATGCGAAGCAGCGTGTAACGATGCGTTCTGAGATTACTGATATTCATAGAAAAGTTGGTGCTACCACTATTTACGTAACACATGACCAGACAGAGGCTATGACCATGGCTGACAGAATCGTAGTTATGAAGGATGGTTATATCCAGCAGATTGGTACACCTTACGAGCTTTATTTTAAGCCGGTTAATATGTTTGTGGCCGGTTTCATTGGTGAACCGCCTATGAACTTTATAACTTCTGCTGTTAAGAATGGTAAAATTAAGATTGGAAGTAAAGAGTTCGGACTTGAAAATGTTCTTTCAAAGGATAAGCTTGCCGGATATGAGGGCAAGAATATTGTACTTGGTTTCCGTCCGGAGGCTGTAGAGCTGGGTGCTTCTGATAACAGTCTGGTGCTTAATGCAGATGTAGAGCTTACAGAGCTTTTGGGTGACAATACTAATGTGTATGTTAATATTGAGGGAGTTCAGTCAATTCTTAAGGTTGACCCGCATGATACCCCTAAGATGGATACCAATATTCAGTTCTCAATACCTTACAAGAGTATTTATCTTTTTGATGGCGAGACAGAGAATGTAATTAAATAGAATGACAGAGCCAGTGTTTTTTATAAATTATTATAAAAAGCATTGGCTTTTTTTGTGTTTAGTGTTAGGATGTAAAAGAGGGGAAAGGAGATGAGTATATGAAAAACAAAATTATGAGATATGCAACAGATTACTACTTTAGTAAAGTGGTTGATGTTGTTGCTACTGAAGCTGCTAATCACTATCATCAGACATTTGAAATATATTATATGCAGAAGGGGACCTGCAATTATGTGATAGATAATCATTCACATAAAGTTTTACCAGGAGATATTGTTCTTATACCGGGTGGAGCCATTCATGGCACTAATTACAGAGGGGTTATGCATACGCGCCAGCTTATTAATTGCTCTTACGAATATATACCGGCTTCAATTATTGATAAGCTTGAAGGAATAGGACATATATATAGAAATCGTAAAGTAAGCAGTCAGATAGAAGAGCTTTTTTCAAAGATTGAATATGAATACGCGCATGCTGATGAACTGACTGAGGAAATGCTTAAGTGCTATACATCACAGCTTTTACTTTTGATATTGCGCAATAAGAATGAGATAGAGGTTATTCAGGATGAAAGTAATCTTATTACAAATGTTCTTGAATATATACAGCATAATTATATGAATGAGATAAAACTATCATCGGTAGCGAGAAAGTTTTCTGTAAGTCAGGAGCACTTGTCGAGAGTATTCAAGCAGGAGACCGGTTTTGGCTTTAAGAATTATCTTATCAACATCAGACTTCAGAAGGCGGAGGATATGCTTAGGAATGAACCGGGAAGAGCGGTAAGTGAGGTCGCATATGCATGCGGCTTTAATGACGGCAATTATTTTTCTTATAAATTTAAGAAAGAATTTGGCGTATCGCCAACTGAGGTTAAAGGACGTAAGAGAGATGTCCTTTAGCAAATGTTTAAGTATTTGAAAAATATTTTTAAGTAACTCTTGACATATTTGGTAGTATGTGCTATATTCTATCTGAAGTTAGCGATAACTAATCGTAGTCAGAAATGGAGGACGACATGAATTTAACCAAGGCGCAGGAAGGCAAAGAATATATTGTTAAGAATATTGAGACAGACGATGAAGAGCTTAATGCGTTCCTTTTCACGTTAGGATGCTACAGCGGTGAACCGATTACGGTAGTGTCTCACAGAAAAGGCGGCTGTGTTGTTTCGATTAAAGATGGCAGATATAACATCGATAATCAGCTGGCGGAGGCTATAATAATATAGTGGTGAGCTTTCACCACATATTTTTTGAACTATGGTTAGTACACACTATCTCAGGTTAGATGGTAAAAAGGAGGATCTCTGAATGAGAATCGCATTAACGGGTAATCCGAACAGTGGTAAGACCACTATGTATAACGCACTTACAGGCAGAAATGAGCATGTAGGTAACTGGGCAGGCGTAACAGTAGATAAGAAAGAAAGTCCAATTAAGAAAAGCCTTTATAATGGTGCAGAGGAGCTAATTGCAGTCGATTTGCCGGGTGCATATTCAATGTCTCCGTTCACATCGGAGGAGAGTATTACGAGTGCTTATGTTAAGAATGAGAATCCGGACGTTATTATTAATATTGTGGATGCGACTAACTTAAGCAGAAGCTTATTTTTTACAACACAGTTATTAGAGCTTGGTATTCCGGTGGTAGTAGCGCTTAATAAGAGTGATGTTAACGAGAAAAAGCAGACCAAAATTGATGTTAAGGCCTTGTCAGAAAAGTTAGGATGTCCGGTTATTAATACAGTTTCTACATCCTCTAGCGGACTTGATGAGGTAGTTAAGACAGCAGCAGGTCTTGCAGGAAGCCCGCAGAAGGCACCTTACAGACAGAACGATATCGATTTGACCAGTAAAGCAGAAGTAGAGGCTGCCGATAGAAAGCGTTTTGAATTTGTAAATAAAGTTGTGTCAGCGGTTGAGACACGTAAGGTACTTACTAAGAATAGAAACTCACAGGATAAAATAGATGCGGTTCTTACTAATAAGTTCCTCGGTATTCCGATTTTTGCAGCAGTTATGTTTTTGGTATTTTACATATCACAGTCAACAGTAGGAACATGGATTGCTGACTGGTTAGTAGGCTATATTGAAACCTTTCAGGAATGGGTTGCAGGTCTTGTAGAAAATGCTAATCCTTTCTTGCAGTCACTTCTTGTTGATGGTATTATCGGAGGTGTAGGTGCCGTAGTCGGATTCCTTCCGCTTGTAATGGTTATGTACTTCCTTATCGCTTTACTTGAGGATTGCGGTTACATGGCACGTGCAACAGTAGTACTTGATCCGATTTTTAAGAAGGTTGGCCTTTCAGGAAAATCAGTTATTCCTATGATAATTGGTACAGGTTGTGCAATTCCGGGTATTATGGCATGCCGTACAATTCGTAATGAAAGAGAAAGAAGAGCAACAGCTTGCTTACACCGTTCATGCCATGTGGTGCAAAGCTCCCTGTTATTGCATTATTTGCAGGAGCATTCTTCTCTGATGCAAAATGGGTAGGCGTGACAATGTACTTTGTTGGTATTTTGTTAATATTATTAGGTGCGTTGCTTGTTAATAAGCTTACAGGATATAAATACAGAAAATCATTCTTCATAATTGAGCTTCCTGAATATAAGGTTCCAAGCATCTGGCGTGCATTTGTTTCAATGTGCCAGCGTGGTAAAGCATATATCATTAAGGCCGGAACAATTATTCTTGTATGTAATGCAGTAGTTCAGATAATGCAGACATTTAACTGGAGCTTCCGGGTTGTAGAGGAAGGTTTGGAGGATACATCAATTCTTGCATCAATTGCAACACCGATTGCATATATCCTTGTTCCTGTGGTGGGTGTCGTTGCATGGCAGCTTGCAGCAGCGGCAGTTACAGGATTTATTGCTAAAGAAAATGTAGTAGGTACACTTGCAGTATGTTATGCAATTACAGATTTGATTGATACAGATGAGCTTGCACTTGTAGGTTCAGGCGAAGGCGTGGCAGCAGTTATGGGAATTACAAAGGTTGCAGCTTTGGCATATCTTATGTTTAACTTATATACACCACCTTGCTTTGCTGCACTTGGTGCCATGAATTCAGAAATGCAGAGTAAGAAATGGCTCTGGGGTGGTATTGCACTCCAGCTTGGAACAGGATTTACGGTAGGCTTCTTAGTATACCAGCTTGGTACACTTATTACAGAAGGTACACTTGGAGCAGGCTTTGTTCCGGGACTTATAGCAGTAGCAGCCATGATAGCGGTTGTAGTATTCCTGATTCAGAAGACCAATAAGAATATGGCAGCAGAATATTCATTAAAGAAGGCTGCTTAACAAAAGTTTTATTTGGCAGGAGATTTGGTATGGAAGATTTGGTAGTAGTAATAATTCTTGTACTGGCAATCGGTGCGGCGATATTTTACATAGTAAAAGAAAAGAAAAAAGGAACAAAATGTATCGGCTGTCCGGCAGCCGGTGCATGTCCCATGAAAGCCGCCGGCAAGGGCTGCGGCAGTAGCAGTAGTAGTAGCAGTGGCAGCGCAGACTGGAATGAAAAAGAACATACTAAATAAATTAAAAGCACAAAACTGTTGCAAAATAGATGAGCAATCTGTTGAGCAACAGTTTTGTGCTTTTGCTGAGATAAAATTGGTAATAAAAGTAACCGGACAAATTTTAAAGCATATCTTTATGCCAGACATCTGCTTACCGGACATTCAAAATAATCGGCTTCTGTTTTATTATGGGTTACCAGAATGACTGTCCGACCGGCTGTTTTTTCCTTTACAAATTTCATCATAAGAAGCTTATTTGCCTCATCAAGGCCGGTGAAGGGCTCATCCATAAGTAAAATGTCATATGGCGACAAAACGGCCCGGAGAATAGCAATTCTCCGCTTTTCACCTCCGCTTAAATGGCATATTTTTTTGTCGGGATTATAAGAAAGTCCGACAGTCTTTAAGACAGCGGATACAGTTTGCGCATTCAGGGAAGAATTAGTCAGCCTTAAATTACATAGAATGCTCTGTGATTCAAGCAGACGGTTTTCCTGAAAAACCATAGAAAATAATGGTGACTCTATGGGATACTCAATGCTACCTGACTGCTGTGGCAGTATACCGGCAATAAGCAAGAGCAGGGTGCTCTTTCCACTTCCGGATGGAGACATAAGGATATTCATTTCTCCGGACCGGAAGGTTTCATTAATATGTTCAAATACAGGTATGCCATGGTAGGAATAGGATAAGTCGTGTACTGCAAAACAGGAATGGTTATTCATCTGCGCTGGCCTCCTTTGTGGGATTTAGTAAAGCGGCAGACAGCCCGATAAGTTTTTCAAAGGCAATGCTTAAAATAATGATAACAA
Organism: uncultured Lachnospiraceae bacterium; assembly: GCA_964491975.1. Taxonomy (GTDB): domain Bacteria; phylum Bacillota; class Clostridia; order Lachnospirales; family Lachnospiraceae; genus SIG300. The sequence continues at coordinate 24,497 of CAZBHM010000006.1, forward strand.
ATGTCCATGCAAAGAGCTCGGAGGTAAGAAAATATATTTTTGCCTGATACAGACGGTTGCCGATGGAGTTGCGCACAAGGCCGATTATTTCTGCGGCTATACCGGACTTCCATGCAAAGCCTGCCGCAAGTGAAGCGGCAGATAAAGCGTAAGAAAGAATCTGCGGAGTATAAATATATATAAGTCTTTTTAAAGAACTTATTCTGAATACATCAGCCATTTCAAGAAGCTTTTTGTCAGTTGCCTTAAGTCCGGCAAGTGTGCTTACGTACATTGTCGGAAGCACCATCAGAAAAGAAATGATTATGGACAGCTTTGATGCAGGCAGCCACAAAAGAATAAGAATAACAAAGGATGCCATAGGTGTTGTCTGCATGACCTTAATGGGTGCCCATAAAAATATTTCAATCAAGCTGTATCTGTAAGCAAGGAAGGCTGATATTATTCCAAAAAGCGAGCCTGTAAAAAAGCCGCGCGCTATATGTGTCAGGGAAAAAATAATACTTTTCCAAAAGTCCTCCGATATGATAAGCTCGGTAAAAAGTGTCCGGCATACATCCGTGGGAGCCGGCAAAAAAAGCTTCAAATTTAGTAATACTGAGGCAAGCTGCCATAATAGGAGCCAGATACCTGCAGATATAAGATATTTGTAATTATTTTTCAATGTAAAACATTCCTTCCGAAGGAGCTTTGCCGCCGACAGCTTTAGGGTTCTCGGCATAAAGCACATTAAGGTATGAAAGTACAAAAGTCTTCATGTCCTCACCGTCAATATAAGTAACGCTGCAATACGGAATTGCTTTTTTGGCAACGGCAGCCTTAAAAACGTCATAGCTTTCAAGAAGGGCGGCAGTATCGTCAATATTGGAATTGGCGTAGTCGGCAGACATTTTATACTCGGAAAGGAAATTTTTAATCACTTTAGGGTTATCCTCTATAAATGATTTCCTTGCAACAAGTACACCGGTTACGACAGAGTTTTGGCTGTCGGTAAGCTTCTCCCATTCTTTAGCAACGTCAAGCGCAATCTTTAAGTCCGGATTGTTATTAGAAGCAATGGTTACATATGGCTGTGGAAGCATGGCAATGGCTGATGGATTCTGCATAATAGCAGCAACTACCTCTGTGGCCTCTGATTTGTATTCAATGTTAACCTCAGTGTCAGGATTAATACCTGCGGAGCTTAAAAGATAACGGAGCGTATATTCAGGCGTAGTTCCCTGACCTGTAGAATAAATTGTTCTGCCTTTAAGGTCAGAAACGCTGTTAATGGTGTTGCCTGTTTCTACTATATATAAAACACCAAGCGTATTAATGGCGACAGTCAGAATTTCACCGTCTGTTTTATTATAAAGGACACTTGCAAGGTTACAGGGAACTGCGGCAATATCAAGAGTTCCATTTATAAGTCCGGTACTTATTTCATCAGCTGTACCGGCAATTGTATGCGTATATGAATAATCGGTTCTGCCTGCATCTGCATCGGATATGAGTTTAATCATGCCTATGGCGGTAGGTCCCTTCATACAGCCAAGATTAACGGTAAGATAAGAGTCGGAATCACTTAAGCTGCAGCCGGTAAGCATACAGAGCGTAAATGAAATGACTAAGCATAACGATAAAATTTTCTTATACATAATAAACACCCTTTCTTATAGTTGGTAGTTATAATATGATTGTAGCAAATCGGGAAAAGGTTTTCAATACTGACTTCCCAAAACCATTTAAATTTTGGCAATTTGGCCATAAACCGCAAAATTGCAGTGAATTTGTAAAAAAAATATAGGGGGGGGGGTAAAAATTTACAAAATGATTTATAATGACAAAATATACAGAAAAATAAATAAATGTGTCAAGAATTGTTGACAATTTTGTTTAAGAGGAATATACTTATTTTGGTACGCAAAATATATTACGAAGGGAGAAGTTTTAGATGTTTAAGAAATTGTTTAAGCTGAAAATAGGAGAGCGTCTTAAGAAGTCATTCAGACAGATTATCTATATTTTCAGCGCATTATCGTTTGGTGTCACATGCGTTATGCTGTACATGGTTAGCAATTATGCCAATATAATTGATAATTTTGCATATCCGCAGGGCGACATTGCCATGGCAATGAATTATTCCGCAGAGGTAAGAGCCGCAACACGTGGTATTATCGGTTATGAAACGGATGAGCTTATTGCCTCTATGGAGGTGCAGCATGAGGAAGCCGTTAAGAATTTTGAAGATATGCTTACGGTTATACGTGCTACGGTGGTTACTGATGAAGGTGAGGTGCGTATGAATGCCATTGACAAGGCATGGGCAGAGTATAAGGAAATCGATGCCGAGATAGCTGCCTTTGGTGCAACGACTGATACTGAGCTTTGTATTAAGGCGCAGAATATGATGAGTGAGAAGGCAGCACCCAAGTATACTGCACTTGATGATGCCTTAAAATCATTTATGGACATTAATGAGAGCCTTGGCAACAGGGAAAGAACAGCTGTTACAGTAATCTTAGTAGTTTCAATCATTGTAATTGCAGCTGTTGTAGTGATTGCAGCAGTTTACTCTGCCAGACTTGCAAGGGCAATAGCTGATGGTGTATCAAAGCCGTTAGATGAGCTTAAGACAAGATTTGTTACGTTTGCAGAGGGTGATCTTGATACAGAGTTTCCTAAGGTTTCAGCTGATGATGAAATTAAAGACGTTATCGAAAGCTCTGAGCGTATGGCTGTACGAATCAACACGGTTATTAAGGATTTAATCAGACTTTTAAATGAGATGTCTAAAGGCAACTTTGCAATCAGAACGGAATGTGAGGAGCAGTATCTTGGAGCCTTTAATCCGCTTCTTATGGGCATAAGGAATATGAACCGTCAGATAGATAAGACATTAAGAGGCGTGGATGAAGCATCCAGACAGGTACTTACAGGTTCAACCAATCTTGCTGATGCTGCACAGTCACTGGCAGAGGGTGCCACAGACCAGGCAGCAGCAGTAGAAGAGATGCAGGCAACTATTGATGAGCTTAGTAACGGAATCAAGAAGACGGCTGAAGAGCTCGAGAAGTCATATAATGAGGCACAGAAGTACGCACTTGTTGCAGAAGGAAGCCGTACTGATATGGAAGCAATGATGAATGCCATGAACCGTATCAGTGAGACATCAGAGAAGATTGGCAGAATTATTGAAGAGATTGAGGATATTGCAAGCCAGACTAATCTGCTTTCACTTAATGCTTCCATTGAGGCAGCAAGAGCAGGTGATGCAGGAAGAGGCTTTGCGGTAGTTGCAGACCAGATTCGCAATCTGGCTGAGCAGAGTGCGAAATCAGCAGTTAATTCCAAGGAATTAATTGAATCAGCCATTTTTGAGGTAAAAGCAGGTAATACGAATGCCGTTAAGGCTTCAGACTCTTTGAGAGAGGTAGTTGCAGGTGTACGTATGGTAGCTGACAGTGCAAACAGAATGAAAGAGGTTTCACTTGATCAGGCAAACGGCATGGAGCAGGCAGATGAAGCTGTTGCCAGAATTGCCGAGGTTGTACAGAGTAACTCAGCGGCAGCTGAAGAAACATCAGCAACCAGTGAGGAGCTTAATGCACAGGCATCAGTACTTAGCGATTTAGTTTCAGTCTTCACCTTAAGAGATTAGGATAGTGATGATTATTTGTGGAGACATGTGTTGAAAGTGCACATGTCTCTGCTATATTAGAGGTAAAAATATGGATATAATGAAGAAAATTGTGCAGAGCCAATTTAAAGAATGTATAGAAGAGGTAATCCAGCTTTTTAATCCATACATGGATGATTATATATATATTATGGATTTACAGAAGGACAGCTATGTTATATCAAAACATGCGATGGAACGTTTCGGGCTGCCGGCAGAAGCATTTGATAATGCCGCAGATACGCATGCTTTATTTGTATATGCTGAGGATTATCCTTTACTCCAGGAGGAATTTAAGCTTATCCTGACAGGCCAAAAGAAGGCACATGATTTGCATTACAGATGGCTTGATAAGAATGGCAGGCCTATATGGATTAACTGTCGCGGAGGAGTTCTTGATGATGAGAATGGCAGACCACACTATCTTATTGGCTGTATCAATGAGACAGGCAAAAGACAGCGGGCAGATAATATAAGCGGTCTTCTTAGTGAGGTTACACTTTCAGCTTATATGAAATCATGGATGGATGAAATCAAGTCAGGTTTTCTTGTGCGTATAGGAATTGATGATTTCAGCGCAATTAACAGTGCCCTTGGTATTGAATATGGAGATTATGTAATTAAGAACGTGGCAGACTGTATAAGAAAGTGTCTTTCGGACAGCCAGTATCTGTTCCATATAGTGGCGAATGAATACATGGTTGTTGATTTGAAAAATCACGCACCGGAGGATGCAGTGGCACTGTATAAGGCAGTCAGGGGAAAAGTTTCAGAATTTATTGATGCTGAAAAGTATAAGGCTGTATTTACCATTTCAGCAGGTATAGTAGTTGTTGAAGCCTATGAGGGCAGTTATGAGGAGCTTATAAAGCTGTCAGATTTTGCACTTAAGAAGGCTAAAAGTAACAGTAAGAATGATTTTTATATTTATGATAAAGAGGATTATAATATCTTTTTGCGAAAGAAGAAGGTTACGGCAGAGCTTCAGCATGCGGCAGATAATGATTTTAAAGGATTCGATGTATTTTACCAGCCGATAGTAGATTCAGATACGTCAAAGCTTATCGGTGCAGAGGCACTTATGCGCTTTTTTATGCCTGAAGGTGAAGGCATGAAGATGGTATCACCGGTTGAATTTATTCCTATTCTTGAGGAAACCGGGCTTATACTTCCGGTAGGCAAGTGGATACTTAATGAGTCCATTAAAATGTGCAGTGAGATGCAGCAGCATATTCCGGGCTTTAAGATTAATATAAATATTTCATATGTTCAGGTTATAAAGAGTAATGTTTTGAAGGATATAATATCGTGTATGGAGAATTATAAGCTTTCTGCAGAGTGTGTGGGCATTGAGCTTACTGAGAGCGGATATCTTGATTCTGACCCGCACTTTTTAAAGCTTCGCAACGGTCTTAGGGAGAATGGTGTCCAGTTTATCATTGATGATTTCGGAACAGGCTATTCTAACCTTCATTGCATAAGTGAGCTTAGTCCGTCTTATATAAAGATAGACAGAGGCTTTACCGACAGGGCAATGAATAATGCTTATGACCATGAGCTTATGGTCAAGATAATAGAGATGGCGCATAATCTTAATATAAGGATTTGCGTTGAAGGCGTTGAGGAAAGGGCAGTTCATGAAGAAGTAAAGAAAATTCATGCAGATTACATTCAGGGATATCTGTTTGGAAAACCTTGCAATAAGGCTGATTTCTATGAAAAATTTGTGTAATTAAGAGCAGATAAAAATACTGGTATATTATTTCTCTTTTTACAAATACTACTTGCATACTAAATTTTGAAAAAAGGAGAAATTATATATGAAGGCGACTGGAATTGTTCGTAGGATTGATGATTTGGGAAGGGTGGTAATTCCGAAGGAAATACGTAGAACGCTTCGTATCAGGGAGGGAGACCCGCTTGAAATATTCACGGACAGAGAAGGCGAGATAATACTTAAGAAGTACTCACCAATCGGTGAGATGAATATGTTTGCAAAACAGTATGCGGAGGCACTTGGACAGGCCACCGGACATATTATATGCATTACAGACAGAGACCAGGTAATCACAGTTTCAGGCGGTGCCAAAAAGGACTTGCTTGAAAAGCCGTTAAGTAAGCAGCTTGAAGCACTTATGACAGAGCGTGAGAATCTCGTTGCGGCAAAGGACAGTAAAAGCTTTGTGCCGATAGTCAGTGAGCAGCAGGATGAGTATGCGGCAGAGGTTATATATCCTGTTATATGTGAGGGAGATGTGATTGGCTCGGTTGTAATTCTTAGCAAAGATGCGAAAGTAATGCTTGGTGAGACCGAGCAGAAGCTTGCGTGTGTGGCAGCAGGTTTTCTGGGCAGGCAAATGGAGGCGTAAAAGTGTAGATTTGTTACATTTTATAAGGGAAAATATGCAAAATTCCTTGACAAATGTTATGGAAGCGTTTATAACTAGATAAGAGGTGTAAGTGCGTAATTAAGAACACCTATAGAATATTTAGAGGAGGAGAGTTTGTTTATGAACAAGACAGAACTCATTAGTGCAATTGCAGAAAAGGCTGAATTATCTAAGAAAGACGCTGAGAAGGCATTAAAGGCTTTTACAGATACCGTAGCTGAAGAATTAAAGAAAGGTGAGAAGATTCAGTTAGTTGGATTTGGTACATTTGAAGTATCAGAGAGAGCTGAAAGAGAAGGTAGAAATCCTCAGACAGGCGCTACAATGAAGATTGCAGCTTCTAAGGCACCTAAGTTTAAGGCTGGTAAAGCATTAAAGGATGCTATCAACTAATTAATATGAGATTAGACAAATATTTAAAGGTATCAAGACTTATTAAGCGTCGGACCATTGCTAATGAAGCCTGTGATGCAGGCAGGGTGCTCCTTAATGATAAGGTTGCCAAGGCATCTGCGGAGGTTAAGCAGGGAGATATAATAGAGGTACAGTTTGGAACCAGGTCAGTTCGTGTTGAAGTGCTTGATGTACAGGAGACTGTAAAGAAAGATGATGCGAAGGAATTATACAGATATCTTTAGAATAAAACTTCTGATTCCTCCATATACTTTTATAAAGTATATGGAGGAATTTTTCATTGGAAGAGGCTAAGAATACATCAGTACATAAGCTGATTATGCATAATAGAAGCGATGCGATACTCACGGGTATTCTTGATGTGATATCCTTTGATGAGACAGAGGTGTTAATGGAAACCACACAGGGGACTCTGGCAATAAAGGGAAAAGAGCTTCATGTTAAAAGGCTCACTCTTGAAAAGGGAGAGGTTGAGCTTGACGGTACAATGGATTCATTTGTATATACACATTCCGGAGCACATGGAAGAAAGGGTGAGTCAGTTCTTAAAAGGCTCTTTAAATAGTTAATGAATACGTTAATTATATGGGAATTCCGGTTTGCGGGAGAGTGCTTTTTGCTTGGAATAATTTTGATGCTTATATATGACATTTTAAAGTTTACGAGAATTATTATACGGCATTCTTACTGGCTTATGGCAGCAGAGGACATTGTATTCTGGTTCATGAGCGGAAGTTTTATGTTTCTGCTTATTTATAAAGAGGATGCAGGCAGGCTGAGGTGGTTTTCAATAGGCTTTACCTTAATCGGAATGTGTGTGTATTTTCTTGTAATAAGTCGCAATATAATGCCTTTAATCGAACACGCGCAAAAAAGATGTAGTAAAAAAGTACAGGGGCTATTGCAAAAACTTAAGAAAAAAGATACAATTAAATAGTAAGGAAAGGCGCGGTGTTTGTATGACTTTGGCTGTAAGAAAACAGGAACGTAAAAAATCACATAAAGGCAATATATTGGCAGTATATATAGTTGTACTGCTTCTTTTTGGTGTGGTTATGGCCGGAAGCCACAGTCTTAAGTTAAAGGATGAAGAGTACAAAAAGTGCGAGGCTGCGCTTCAGGCTGAGATAGATGAGCAGCTTTTAATTCAGGCTGAACTTAAAGCATATGATGATTACACACACACCAGGAAGTATATTGAAGAGGTTGCCAGAACCAAGCTTGGTCTTGTGTATCCTGATGAAATTATTTTTAAGGTAACAGTTCAGCAATAATGTTAAACCGGCTTATGCTTGTATACTTCTTAAACTATAAGAGCTCCCTTGAACCATCAAAATGGTACAGGCGGGCTCTCTTTTTGTCTGTTAATTTAATGAAACATTCACATAAAATGACAAAAAATATTTATGGCTGTGCGTATAATTCCAAATTAGCCTTATGTTTGGCAGGATAAGAGAATGCTTAGGGAGGGGTAACGTGGAAAAGAGAGTTATAAAAGGAGTGGCAGTGCTTCTTGCCGTATCGGTTCTGGAAGCATATTTAAGAACAGCGGTATTTGAATATGCAGAAATACTGCATGTAATCACAGTTTTTTTGGAGGCGGTAGTAAGCTGCCTTATGATGCTTGTATATGGATACATATATGGTCCGGGGACAGGCTGTGTGGCGGCTGCCGGGACAATTGCAGGTATTATTATGCTCGTAAAAAATGGTGATATGACTTATCTGGGGGTATTTTGCCTTATTGGAGTAGTGAGCGGATTTTTTAACAGTCTTGGAAAGCTGGCTTCAGTTATGGCATATTATTCGTGTCTGTGGATTCTGGCACTTTTATATGTACCGTTTATTCTGGAGACTGAATGGATTTGCGCAATTTTGCTGTCAGGCATGATATTTATGCTTCTACCGGTAAAAATTTCAGATAAAGCAGGTCATGGCAGAGATGCATCTTATGCCATTGCAGTAGAAGAAAAAATTAAGTACAGCCGCAGGCGTGTGTCGGAGGCTGCGACCGCATTCAGACGGTTGTCCGAAAATGTATTGCGGGTAAATAAGGAAGCGGACAGCGTATATGCAACAGGACTTCAGTTAAGGGAAGCAGCCGGGATATTGGACAGAATATCGGACTCGATGTTTGCGGATTATGTGGACGAGGATAAAAAGGAAGAGGAGAAGCTTGTGGCGGCACTGGAAAAAAGGGGTTATACCACAGGAAAGCTTCGCCTTTTCAGTATTGCGGGTAAATAAGGAAGCGGACAGCGTATATGCAACAGGACTTCAGTTAA
>CAZBHM010000007.1:0-29774 GCA_964491975.1 uncultured Lachnospiraceae bacterium
GAATAAAAATATTCCTTTTTTCCTGGTTCTGCTGCCAAAGAAATTCATTAATTGTGCTTTCTACATGCCTTTTTTCCATTTCAGATTCAATACTTTCTGTTCCGGATATGCAATCTCCTAATTCTTCCAAAGATGTAATTGCTCCAGGATTCCTTTTTACTGCCGAAAGGTACTCATATTTTTTCAATGCCAAATTTCTTGTAATCCTGCTAATAAAGGCAGAAAAAAAATTGGGACGTTCCTTTGGGATTGCATTCCAAACAGCAAAATATGTGTCATTCACGCATTCTTCACAATCCTCATGATTTGAAAGAATGTTCATGGCAATATAGCTACATAAGGCACCATATTTTAAAGAAGTTTCCTTGATTGCTTCTTCTTTTCGTTCCCAGTATAGTTCTATAATCATTGTATCATCCACATGCATTTTCCTCCTTGTCATTTTGTGAAAGCTGCTTTCACTCTATAAGTACGATTTTATTTCAATAGGTTGTAAAGATTGCTAAAAATTTATTACTATAACAACAACTTTTATTACCATTTTAAGTTTCATTTATTTGCGGTTTTCCAAATGCGGATTCCATGCACGATTCCGATTGCCGCCATGACCTACAGCCAAACGGACGATGTAAGAAAACAATAACCCAAAAATACCCGGTATTCTGCCAACGCAAAACACCGGGTACTAATAATCACTTATTCAAATGACTTATAATTAGTCTTCCTTCTTTCTTGTAACTACTGCTACGCCTGCACCTGCAAGAGCAACTGCGCCACAGATAGCTGCTACAGAAACAACACCTGTCTTAGGAACAACCTTGTCTGTTGAAGCTGATGCGGATGATGTAACTTCTTCGATAACCACACCGTTCATGTATGCACGACCGCCTGCTGATGCAACTTCTGAACCGTAATACTTAACATTTGTTAAAGAAGGATTAGAAGCCTTAATCTCGACCTTCTTAGCTTCTGTAAGTGTAATTGTTCTTGTCCACTTAAGATTATCTAATGTGAGAAGCTTTGAACGACTTGACTTTGTCTCTGAATTCCATGGATCTGTCTGATAGTCACGGACAACCTCCACACCATCAATGTATATATGATTAAAATCATATGTATTATTCTGTGAAATACCGCCTGCATAAACAGTAATATCATATGTTCCTGCCGGAAGATCTACATAGAAGTTAACCTCTGTATCGCCCTTAGCTGCTGACACACCTGCATGAACTGCATTAAGTGTAGCCGCATCTGCGCCATCAGTCTCCACACCAATCATCGCACCATTTAATGCTTCACTAGCTGATGCTGTCTTCTCTGTAATACCTGCTCCCCAGCCTATAGCCTCATCAAAGCCATAGCCCTTAGCTGCATCATAAGCATCAAGGCACTGTGTCCAGCCTACAGCTACTGTCTCATCGAAGTTCTTATTATTAAAAGAGAACTTCCATGTCTTTCCTGCTGCGCTTCCTGTTGTCATCGTACCTAATGCCATAGCTACTGTTAAACCTAATACTATAGCTTTCTTCATTAAACCTGATTTTTTCATAAAACTGATTCCTCCCTAAGATATACTTGTTTTAGACTGCTACCAATCTAATATAGAATTATATTATCACATTTAATATAAAATTACAACAAAAATAACAATTTTTTTTGAAGAATTTCTATTTTTTTGTTCATTACTTCCAAAAAATCAATACAATTAATCGCTATCTCAATATTAAAATACCCGGCATCCTGTCGAAACAAAATACCGGGCACTAATATCTTATTTAATTTTGGGTCAGACGACTTAAATTAGTCCTCTTTCTTTCTTGTAACTACTGCTACACCTGCACCTGCAAGAGCAACTGCGCCACAGATAGCTGCTGCAGAAACAACACCTGTCTTAGGAACAACCTTGTCTGTTGTAGCTGCTGCTGCTGTAACTTCTTCGATAACTATACCGTTCATATATGCACGACCGCCATCTGTCTTACCTGTCTCAGCATTATCAACCTTAGGATTAACTGCCTTGATTTCAACAGTTGCTGCTTCCTTTAATGTAACTGTCTTTACAAATGTAAGATCATCAACAGAGTAAACCTTTGTACCATCCTTTGGTCCACCATTTGTCATAGCCTTGTCAATTAACTCACCATTGATATAAATCTTATTTGTGTTATAAGTATTGTTGCTTGAAATACCACCTGCATAAACAGTAATCTTGTATGTTCCTGCCGGAAGATCTGCGCTGAAAACTAAATCTGTACCATTCTTGTCAGCAAATGCTGCACGGCAGATACCGCTCCAAAGATCTGAAGCAACATCAATGTCAAGACCAATCTCTGCACCATTTAACTCTTCCTTTGTACTTGCCTGCTTAACATAAGCGCCTGCTGCTCCTGCCGGCACAACATTAAGACCGTATCCAGTCTCTTTTGAATATAATGTCTCATTTACATATACCCAGTCTGCTCCTGCCGGTACAGCTTCCTTGGCAGTACCATCGTTAAATGTATACTTCCATGTCTTTCCTGCTGCATTACCTGTTACCATTGTTCCTAATGCCATAGCTACTGTTAAACCTAATACTACGGCCTTCTTCATAAAACCTGACTTTCTCATAAAACAAGTCCTCCTTAAAATCATATTCACATTGGATTTCCTAACCCAACTGTTAGTTATTTTAGCATATTTATAACAAAATTTCAACAAAAACGCCAAAAAACCCAATAATTTAGAATTATTTTATTTTTAAGTACTCTGATTGCAAATCTTGCCTTTTATCTGACATTTAACATTATAACAGTTTAGTCAGGCAAGAAGATTCGAAAAACCGCACTGCGTACTAATCGGCAATTTCACTGCTGAACCGTTACCAATTATCTGCTCATATCTTCTGAAAGAAGGTATGGAAGGTTAGCCGGCTGATTATAAGCAGTATTCTGCCATGCAAGACCTTCTCTGTAAGTTCTATTCTCTAAGAAGCATGGGAATACAAACTCAGTCTCAATCGTTGTACTGTAAAGTCGAATCTTTGTATTGTCGGTCATGTCTCTTACGATGAACTCACTTCTCCAGTCACCATATAAGTCACCAAGAATACCAGGGTTAGCCTTTGTTGTATTATTGGTTGAAGCACCTGCTGCCGTAAGAAGTATTTTTGTCTTTTCATTCTCCCAGTCCCACTTCTGAACTACAGGTGTTCTGTCAGTATTATCAAATAATTCCATGAGTATATCGCCATCCCAGTACATTGAGAAGTTCTTACTGGACTGATTTTCACTGATTTTTGTGCCGTCTGCTGCATACATGCCATCTTTTGCCCACATTTCAGCACCGTCATATCTCGGATCTACGTTAGCTGCCATACCACGGCCTACATCTGTGCCCGTCTGAACACCCCATATAATTTCGCCTGTAAGTGCATCATGAAGTTCAAAACCGTAAGCTGCTGTCTTCTCCTCATGTACGCAAAATACTTCAAGCTTTCCATCGTTATTCCAGTCACTTACATGCATTGCATCACCATGTCCAAGACCTGTGGTATATATAGGAGTACCGTCATTATTTATAACAAGTGAACCATAGATGATTTCATCATATCCGTCACCGTCTACATCATTAACAGAAAGACCGTGATTACCCTGTGCAGCATATTCGCTGGTTGCATCTACGTCAAATGCCCACTCCATCTTAAGCTTGCCGTCAACAAGTCTCCATACCGTAATGGCACTTCTTCCGTAATATCCACGACAGAAAAATGCTACTGCATTACCGTCATCAATATATCCTGTAGCTGCAAGGAATCTGTCGGCACGGTTAGCATAGCCGTCATTTTTCTCAGCAGGCTTACCATTCTTAAGACCCCACTCAGATGTATCATAAATTCCCTTTTCTTCATCGTATGGTCCACGCTCCGGAACATATTTTACAGTATCGATAATCGCACCTGTCTCACCATTAAATACTGTTAAATATTCCTGTCCAAGAACAATTCGGCCTTTTCTTCCTGTATGCTGGCGGAAATCATAGGTTTCCGGTGTTCCTGCCACCTCTGTAGGAAGCTGCGCGGCACTTACCGCACCTACATGACCGATTTCTTCAAGCTTGCTGTTATAAGCTGTACTTCCATCAGCTGTTTTACACATAATCTCTGCCTTGCCGTCACCATCATAATCCCATACCTGGAACTGTGTATAGTGTGCACCTGAACGGATATTGATACCAAGGTCAAGTCTCCACATAAGTGTTGCCGTACCTGTTGTAACATCAATGTCATATCCGTCAATAATCGTAGTACCTGTATAACCATCCTTAGAATTATCCTGCTGGTTACTTGGTTCCCATTTAACGATTAACTCTAACTGTCCGTCACCATCAAGGTCACCGACTGACATATCGTTGGCAGTATAAGTAGCTACTGAACCATCAGGCATTGTCTGGTCTGCCGGAGGCTGTACGGTAAATTCCTGATACTCCTTATCCCATGCCTTTGTCTGCTCTTCTGTTGCCGTGTTGCCTGTAACAGCTGTAAGCTTATATGTATCCCCTGACTTACCTGCTGCATCTGTATAATTGGTTCTGTTGCCCTTATATACAACTTCTCCGTTACGCTCAAGTATGAACTCTATCTCTTTGCTGTCAGACTCATAGCAGCGCCAGCTTATGAATACACCTGTCTCTGCCTTGACTGCAACAAGTGCCCTGTCCGTATAAGTCTCACCTGAAGTTGTCTTAACTGAAAGCGGCACTACATCAAGCTTAGGTGCTGCCGTGGTTGTTTCAGCAACGGTTGTTGTTGTCTGTGTTGTCGTATTTGCTGTCATCTCATCTTCTGACTGGTTATTACAGCCGGCTGCTGAAACGAGCATTGCTGCTGCCATTAATGCAGCTGCGCATCTTTTAAATTTTATCATATTATCCTCCTTTACGGATTATATATACAACATTTCTGAATAGGCCATTATAAACGGACCTGCGCCCTTGCCCTCATCTGTCATATAAAATTCCGTTTTTTCATAATTATTGGTGCCATCAGCAGATGCACGAAGGTATATGTCATGAAGACCATTCTCATCAAGCTTTAACTCTGTCATACCTACAAAAGCTTTAACCGCTGCCTCTTTATAAGACTCATCAAGCCAGCCGTTTCTTACGCCCTTAAGTATCGCATAGCATATCATGGATGTTCCACTTACCTCAAGACGGTTAGTTTCCGTAACCGGTCTGTCTGCCAGATTAGCCCAAAGTCCACTTTCATGCTGATATTTAAGCATTCCGTCAACATATGTTTTAAGAGCTTTCTTACGACCCTCGATATACTCTTTAGGAAGTACCTCCATAACATCAACCATTGCCATTGCATACCAGCCTGTTGCTCTTGTCCAGAAGAAATCACATATATCCTCTTTACTGTTGCCGGCATGATAATACATGCCATTAGGTGAAAGAAGTGTATCTGCCACCCAGTCAAGTCTGTCATTTATTGTCTTAAGCTGCTTCGTGTCACCAAGAAGTGCTGCCTGATGTGCAATAAACGGCTGTAACATGTATATTCCGTCCAGCCATATCTTATACTTCGGAACCTTCTTCCAGCAATGCCAATAATTATGTCCGAGTGCTTCCTCTGTACAATCCTTAACCGGTGTAACTCCACTTAAATTAACAAAGCTCTCATCTGTAAGATGCTTATACAAAAGCTCACATACAGCCTTATAAGACTCCTTTAACCCCGATATTCTGCAAAGAAGTGCTGCTGTCTTATAGCAGTCCGCACCATGGTCATCCACATATCCTGCCTTCTCAAAGTTAAGCTTATAAGCCCCATTCTCATCCTTATCAATAAGTAAATCAAAGTATTGCGTAATATACGGCATGTACTTATCAGCTTTTGTTTTATCTGCCTCACATATATCATACAGACCTTCCATAACAACGCCTGTATAATAGCTCCAGTCAAATAAAAGCTTATGCTTAAGGACTGAACGCTTCTCATTATCCCATGAGAAGAACTTTTCCGTACTTCCAACTATATCGGCCGGTATGTTAACACTTGAATTTATGGTAAGGTCATCAACGTACTTTCCGGCCTTTGCCACAGCATTTTCAATTCTTACTCTGTCCATTAGTCCCAGCTCCATTCTTCTACTTCTTTTATATCTGTAGGCTCACCCTCATAGCCCTTAATAACCACATTTTTGAGGGTAACCTTATCTGCATTACGTATAAAAACGCCCTGTCTGCTTCCGGTTTCACAACCATTCATCATGGCAGCCTTACCCGGCTTTGCATCCTCAGCAAAATCAATATATACATTCTCCATCTCGACACACTGTATCTTAGATTCCGGAAGTCCATAAAAATATACGCCCGCAACGTGAGTATCCTTACACTCAATATTCTTAATCTTAATTGTGCCTACCCTTGGAGTTCTGTCATCAACCGGAAGCGGCTCTTTGGTTGCCACATACTCTGACTTTCCGTCAGCTCCGCAGTAATAAAAGCTGTTGATAACAAATGCCGTTCTTACGCCCTGCATCTTAACATTTTCAAAAGCGATTCCGTTAAGGAATGAATCCTTTCCGCGTCCTCGTCTTGTTTTCACTCTTAAGCCCCTGTCAGTTTCAAGGAAATAACAGTTTTTAACAAGGATGTTGTCAACACCTGCCCCAATTTCACTTCCTATCGTAACGCCGCCATGTCCGCGCTCCATAAAACAGTTACGGATAACAATGTCCTTTGACGGTGTCTTATATGTCTTGCCCATATAAATCTTACCTGACTTTACCGCAATACAGTCATCTCCTACTGAAAAATGTACACCTGCAATCTCAACACCTGTACATGACTCAGGATCAATGCCATCCGTATTATGTGAATTGGATGGTGACTGGATTGTAATATCAATAAATCTTACATTCTTTGAAAAATACGGATGCATGTTCCATGAAGGTGAATTTTTAATTGTAACACCCTGTATGGTAACATTGCTGCAATTATTAAGAAACATCATTCTCGGTCTTGCGGCCGGGTCATTCTTTCTCTTATCCTTATTCCACCATGTATCAAAATCTGCGCCGCCGTCAATTGTGCCCTCACCGCAGATAACCACATTTTCACAGTTCATACCGGTAATAATACTTGCATAACAGTCTAAAGGATTGCCTTCCCAGCTTGCCGGCAGATATTCACTCTTCTCATCGTAGCTTTCGATTCTTCCCGGAAGTATCGGGATTCTTTTCTTATCGGGCACACCAAGAATTGTCGCACCCTTTCCAAGATAAAGCACCATATCACTCTTAAGGAAAAGATGTGAAATGCAGTAAGTTCCTGCCGGAACATATACACGGCCATTTTTCGGTGCGGTAAGAACTGCTGCCTGGATAAATGGAGTATCATCCGTCGCACCGTCACCTGCTGCCCCGAAATCCTTAACATTCAATGTTACAAACTCATATTCGGTCTTCGCTGTCAAAGTAAAAGCCTCTTCGCCACGCTTTAACAAAAGTTCATATTCTGTATCAGGCTTAAGTCCTTCAACTGAAAAAATTGTTTTATTGGAGGAATATTCCCTGCCGTCAACTAAAAGCTTATATTCCTCTGTAAAATAATCTGCCTTTTCGTCTAAAATTTCAACAACAAGGCTTCTGGTTGTTTTAAATAAAATCTGCGCCTTCAATTTTTTAATTCTCCTGCACTAAAATATCGGCATAAATGCCGCCTAGCTCTTTTAAGCCTTCTGCCACAAGTGATGCCATTTTAACGGCTCCCTCATAGTGCAGATGGGTATTATCTGTCATATCCTTCTTGGTATAATTCTCATATGTTCCAAGAGGAAAATACATAAACCATTTACGGCTGTCCATATCACCCGTTGCCTCATAAAGGATACGGCTCTTTTCAGTCAGATTAATGGCTGCAATCTTCTCTCTTTCTGCAAGCTCAAGAAGTGCCGCAGGATATTCACCATGACTGTTCTCAATAGTTCCGTCTTCCTTAAAAAGTCTTCTTGAAAGCGGAGTAATAAGCACCGGCACGGCACCTGCTTCTCTGGCCGCATCAACATAACGCATAAGATATTCCTGATATGTCGTATATGGTTCTGTATGACGGTCTTCCTTTGGCTTCTCGTCATTATGACCGAACTGTATAAATAAAAAATCGCCCTCATTAAGCTCTGCCTTAGCCGGTTCAAAGCGGCCGGCATCATAAAAGCTCTTGGAGCTTGCTCCGTTCTTGGCAAAATCAAGAACTATATAATCTCTTTTTATGTATCTGTCAAATTCCTGACCTATACCTGTCTGGGGATAAGTACCTGCACCATTAAAGGCAACAGTAGAATCTCCAACCCAAACTATCTTTTTCATAAAATGCCTCCTAATACTTCAAATGAGCAGAAAATCTGCCCATTTGAAGCTTAACCCAAAGGTTATTATTATTCTGTTTCTACTTTTGTAATAGTACCGCTTGTATTATACTCATCAAAGTATGCCTGTACCTGTGAAGCGATTTCCTCATATGCTTCCTTAGGTGTCTTCTCAAGCTTTAAGATAGCCTTATTTGCACTTACCATTAAAGATCTTGTTGTAGAGATTGAACGTGAGTAATCACACTTCATGTTGTTATACATCTGCATAAGAACCTCAGCTGATTCTTCATCCTGTAATGAATATGTAAGCTCTGTCTCAATCATGTCATGCTTACTTGTACGGTTAGCAAGTGCTACAAGAACAGCTGCAACCTCTTCAGGCTTCTCTACGTTGTCCATAACGTGGAATAAGTGCTCTGTATATGTTACACCATTGTACTCACCATCACTGTTTGGTCCTAAAGGTCCAGGCATAAGGCCAATTTCGTAATTGCACTCAACCTCACCTGTTGTAAGCTTCTTTAACTCGTTGTAAATGTTAAACATAAATACTGCCTGACCGTTAGCAAATGCTGTTGTAGCATCACTTTCACTTGCAGGGCTAATATATCCCTTTGTCTGTAAATCAACTGCAAAGTTAATAGCCTCAAGTGTATTATCAGTAAGACCTGTAAAGTTGTACTTACCATTCTCATATGTAGCTAATGAACCACCGTTTGCATAAACAAGTACAGGGATGAATAAACTTTCCTTACCATATACAACCGGGTATACTGTACCGTCTGACTGTGCTGCAATCTTAGCACACATCTCTGCAAATGTATCAAATGTCCATGTCTTGTTCTTGTAGTACTCATAAATATCTGTATAACCATACTGTGCTAAAAGATCCTTGTTAACAAGTACGGCTGCCTTAATGATATCGCCTGAGTTGTTTGTCTTAAAGTGTACACCTAACTGCTTACCGTTCCAAAGAGCGAAGTCAGATGCCGGAAGCCATGGATTTGTGCCGTATCCGATAATGTCCTTGATTCTTGAATCGTTGATATCCATAACGAGATTAGCTGCATAAATCTGCTCAAGATATGTATCTGAACATCCAAACTCTAAGATATCACAGTATGTACCGCCTGCTGCCTGCTCTGTAAGAAGTGCTGATACAAGGTTCTTTGCCTTAAGCTGCTCAAACTCAATTTTACAGTTGTAATCCTTCTCAATAGACTCAATAGCCTTAACTATCTCAACTGTGTCATTATCAGTATTGTCCGGATCAGGATTGCCGTTTGCATCATTCTTATAAACATAACGCTTAGAAATAGTTGATACAATCTTAATTGTTCTTCCGCCGAGATCCATAGGTGTCTCCACAAAACCTGTATACTGGTCTGCAAGAAGCTCGCCCTGTGACTTAGCCTCTGTTGTCTCTGCAGAAGTTGTTGCTGCAGGAGTTGTTGAATCATCCTTCTTTGTTGTCTGCTGTGTCTGTGTTGTGGTAGCAGCAGTTGTTGTCGGGTCTGATGTTGTATTTCCGCCACAAGCTGCCATTGATAATGTCATCGCACCTGCTAAAACAAGTGCAACTACCTTTTTAAGTTTCATAATTTGGTCCTCCTTTTTATTTATATAAGCACCTTGCGGTGTTTATAGCTCTTATTATACATATGTCTGCATGTTTTCCACTTCAACCACCCATGAATCAGGGAAGCCCGGTGCCTTTCTCTCACAGCCTTCATAGCCTGCCGCCATAAGCGGTATCGCAAGAAGAAGTGAACCATTGCCCGGAAGGTAAAGCGGTAAATCTTTTCTAAGAATCTGTCTGTTATTGCCGCTTACAACATAATCATTCTTAGGTGTCTCCTTAAGAAGAATATCTATTGCAAGCTCCGGCTCGCCAAGTCTTGCAGCAGTCATCGCCATTACCGCAAAATCCCAGCCCCAGAGTGTGGGATAATTCCAGCACTCAAGCACCTTATCAAGTGTAGCCTTCATAACATCTTTATCTACGATACCCATGTCAGGAAGTACTCCGTATGCCATAAGCATCGACGGATGGTCATGATTCTCAACCTCATATGTTGTGTGACAGAACTCATGTGCAAGATAGAGACCATTCTCCTCTGTAAGTCCGGCCATCTTGTCTGCAATGTCACTCCAGCGCGGGTCATACTCTGCGCCGATACGCTCAGCCCACTTAACTGCAAGCTCCAGAGTATATTTCCAGTATGCAACCTCAAATGCGGGATTCTTGGTAAGCTCGGGTCTGTGGCACTCCTGAACCGGAATAACCGGCGGAAGCAGGTCATACACGCCCTTCTCTTCATCATATACTGCAAGGTCTGCCATAAATTCAGCAGTCTCTTTAACAAGTATCCAGTATTTCTCCAAAAATTCCTTACTGTTATTCTCGCGGTATGCCATCTCAAGCATAAAGATTATATGCGGCTGCTGCCAGATAAGCATCGGCGCTACCTTAGAAGGACAGTCAATACCCTCAAGTGCAATCATCTTAGGCCAGCGCGCACCCTTGTACTGATTCCTGCCTGCATTCTCCCTGGCCTCCGGAAGATGCTTCACATACCATGGAAGACTTCTTTCAAGAAGCTCAGTATGCTTCCAGAGCGGTGCAAATGCACAATGCCAGAAATACATCTCAAGATGCATCTTGCCGTACCAGCTGTTGCAGGTAAGCCCTGTCTCCTGTGGCGGTGCAGAACCGCACGAATTAATCGCCATAAGGTAAAGCGAAAGAATAATTCTTCTCTCAAGCTCCTTAGCTCTAAGGTCCGGGCTGTCATGAAGCTTAACTATTGCCCCTTCCTCCCAGAACTTCTTCCAGTATGCCGTACTGTTATCTCTTACTATACCATATTCCACAGGTAATTTGCAAGTACAGATTTCTTCCTTTGAAAAATGCACTGTAAAATCAAACACACCTTCGCCGGCGGTAAATATAACCCTGTGTCCCTCTACAGCTACACTTACACCTTTATTAAAATTAACAGTCACATAATAAATGTCTTTATCCAGCACACGCTTAATTACAACGCATGTCTCACTCTTGGCTTCAACCGTGGTTGTATGTAAGCCTTCAGCCTCTTTACTGAAATCCGATGCACTTATTGTATGTGAACCATATGGGAAGCGCATTACAACGCTTAAGCCGCCATCCTTAATAAGCTCTGATTCTGCCCTGAATGCTATTGTATCTGTTTTATCATCGCAGGCTGTATAGACTTCACATTTAACTCCTGAAAGCTCATATTTGCTTTCAAGAATACCGCTGTAAAGCTTAAGTCTCTGATTAATGTTCTTAAGCTCACAAGCCTTAAGTTCTTCACCCTTATACTCAAAACCTATTCTGGCGAGATTCAAACGGTGTGGATTTTTTCTTAACCATTCATATACCTCTTCATTACCCGGCTTTGGATTCTTCGGATAAACAACCTTTCTTCCGTTATGTGTAAACTCTGTCATAACAAGATCATCAAGTGTATACTCATAACGCTCATCACTTACCGGCCTCGTATGCCAGCCCCACTGTGACATTGTACAAAGCGGCAATGTCTCCTTATACTCTTCATAAAGTGACTGCAGACCTGTTACGTCTGCCGTAAATGCAATTTCACCATTACCAACCGTAAGCGGTGATGCCGTATCAATTTCATTTATTACCGGGTCATGCATTGATACCAGTGCATATCTGTCTATTGCCATATCGTCTCTCCATTCTATTTTTAAAATGTCTTCCTTCATCTGCATTCATATATATTGCTTTTTAACAACTTTCTATACAGATACTCTCTCCTGCAGCAAGCTCTATAATATCTTTATTTTTTACAGAGCAGTTATTTCTTACAAATTCCGGCACAACTACCTTAAGCTTAGTATCACGCTCTGCGTGCATTACTGCACAAAAGCTTCCATTTTTCATATCCCAGCTCATGTCAATATATCCTGTCGCAAATCTAAGCCCCTTAACTTCACCTTTTCCAAGTCTTTCAGGAAGTGCCGGAAGAAACTTTATACAATCCTTTGAAACAAATAAAAGCATTTCCTGAATTGCTCCGACCACACCCATTGCAGCATCAAGCTGAACCGGTGCCTGTGAACCTCTTCCAAGTGTAAGTCCTGCACCTCTCCAGTCATTATGCAAGGTGAAGAAATTACGTAACAGACATGATTTGGCAAGTATGTCAAGACACGAAAGCACATCGTCGGGGCGCTCAAGTCTTGCATATATACATGCCATATGTGCCAGCGACCAGCCGGTCTGCGCACCAAGCTCTCTTTTCTCAACAGCCTTTTCAAAAGCACCCACAAGCTTCTCATCGTCTCTTCCACGGACAATTTCCTGTCCCGGGAACAGCGGATAAATATGTGAAAGATGTCGGTGGTTATATCTCTGTAAAAAGCCTTCCTTCTGCCACTCCCTGACATCTCCGTCATCAGTTGTATCATATGCCGGAAGATTATCCACAATATCCTTCCATACAGCACGTTTTTCCACATAGAGACCTGTTTTATCCGAAATTTCAAGCAGATTCGTCATAAGCTCTTTTATTATGGCGATATCCATCGTTGCATTCTCAACCGACGGACACGGATGCGCCATATCCGGATTATCCTTAGGAATAAAATTAAGCGGTGTATTCTCAGGTGAGACTGAAGGATAAATTCTTATCTTACCATCCGCTTCTCTCTCTATATAGCTTTCATAAAACGCTGCTGCCTCAAGCATAAAAGGAAGTATCGACTCATGAAGCAGCTTCTCATCACCAGTGTATAGATAATACTGGTAAAAATGCTGTGACAGCCAGCCTGCGCAGCCAATCCAGTTAAGTATGACCGGTACAACCTGTGTAGGAAAGCTATGCTCAGGTGTCGTTCCTGCCGGAAGATATATGCCCGGAAGTCCGAATAATCTCTTCGCACATTCCTTAAACTGTGGTATCTTGCTTACATAATACTGTATCATCGTTCTGGTTGCAAATGACAGATTGCCTGCCATCGTATGCCAGTAAATCATCTCAACATTTTCATTAGCCATGTTATGCGGCCACATCATCTTATATCTGCCATGCCAGAGTCCGTATAACGGGAATGGAAGTCCATCCTCTCTTGTACCGCAAATCATAAGATAACGTCCGAACTTCCACTGCTTCTCAAGAAGCTCCGGTGTCGCTTCATCCTCAAATGCCTGTCTTAACAGCTCTTCATTAGCCGTATCCTTAACATCTGAAAGTGATAAGCTCACCCCTCTGTAAAGCTTCTCATGAAGCTCTGTGTGTGCTTTAAGACCTGCCTCATAATCTGCATGCATATCGGCTAAAGCAGTTTCCATCACGGAAGCCTTAAGCGGTAAAGTTTCACCTGTCATGGTTTTTACCACAATAAAGACATTCGTGGCATCACTAATCATAATTTTAGTACCATTATCAGTAACCTTACCGTCACAGGCAATTACTTTACCGATAACACCATACCAGGTATCATCCTCATGCTGTGACTCAAACCCAAATACATTTCCCTCCGAAAAGGACAGCCACTCTCTGTTCTCCCATCTTTTCTTGGCATCATCCTCAAAGGTCTCGTGACGAGTTGCAGCAAGCTCCAGATTAAAGCTCCTGCCAGATGACTCAATTTTGTGATAGACCAAATCATCTGCCCTTGATACAAATGTACTTCTGGTATATACATCAGTGCCTTCCTTCCATGACACCTCTACAACACCGGTATCCATATGTACACATCTTCTGTAGTTCTTAAAAAGCTTTCTGTCCGGCATCTCATAATACAAATCACACACCGGTATGGGATTACCAAGTCTTGGCGCATATTCAAGTTCCTTTAAAGCATTGGCACTGCACCAGTTACCATCCATATAATTGCCATTATTAATAAACTCTCTTGTTTTCGCAAGAGCCTCATGCACATCCGGAAGCTCCTGTTTCTTCCCCTTCTCCCAGAGCCTGCAATGATTAATTGCTATTCGCTCCTGCATTATTCCGCCATACACCGACACGCCTATAATTCCATTACCGGTCGGTGCAGACTCTCTGTACATGTCCCGGTGCCATGCAGCCGGGGAAGTCATTATCAGACAATCTCCATTCAATGCTTGCTTCATATCATTATTCTCCATATATTATCCCTAAATTGAAATACCTGCAATTTCATTTTCCTTAACTTTTGCAACATATTCCTTAGGTGATATTCCCGTTGCTTTTTTAAAATTGCGGTAAAAGTTAGAATAATCCTCATATCCCAACTCACACCATACCTCATTGATGGACTGCCCGGTCTGCAAACGCATCTTGGCCTCCAGCATCTTCTTATATCTTATATAATCAAACACTGAAAATCCGGTGGTTCTCTTAAACTCATGACAGAGATAATATTTGCTAAGATAGAAGCGTGTTGCCAGCTCATCAAGCGTAATCTTGTCATTAAGATTTTCAGATATATATCGGATTATCTCGTTAATTTTCTCATTGTAATACTGACTTTCTTCATCGCCCACTGTATTTACCTCGCACTCACCATGCGCCTGTTTTACCGACACAAGCATCCTCAAAAATGTGGAGGTCATAAGCACCTTTTTTTCAGGCAAATCTGAATTACTTAACTGGTGCATTTTAAAAAGGTCTTCGTCTATTTTATACTTTCTGACAATTTCCCGCGAAATTTTATTGCCTACCCCGCCTATTCTATGGTCGAAGGCTGACAAAAGATTACATTCCTTACTGCTAAACTGCCTGAAATAATCTGCATTAAAATACACATATATGCGCTCATAATTATAATCTTCATTAACAAAAACCTTATGAATTTCCTTATTGGTAATCATAAGTACATCATAAGGCTTCACCGGATACATCTGCCCATCAATACTGATGGATGCTTCACCTTCAAGCAGCATATAAAGCTCATAATTATCATTCATATGAACCATATGATTATGTTTTTCATGCTTTTCATTAAAACGTCTGTATACCGTAATGTTTTCAGTTTTTTTTCTCATTCCGGGCTGTCCCCCCATCTAAGGTTATTCCCCTGTCAGGGTATTGCAAAACACTTATGTTTTAACACGTGCCGGCAAAACATACCGGCACGTATAATTCATTTTCTGTTAAAAAATATTTAACCTGTAATACCTGAACGCTCAACACCCTGTACAAAGCCCTTCTGACCAATAATGTATACCACCATGATAGGAAGAACGCAGAGTACTGCTGCTGTATTGTTATACTGCAATATCATAACCTCTTCCTCACCACCGTCTACATAAGAGGTCATGTTGGCAAGAACCTCTGTTCCTCTCTGGAAGAGCTGTGTATATGTACTGTCAGTCCACTGCCATGCAAATGCGATAAGGAATACTGTTACCATGAGTGCCACCGCACTTGGAAGCATTACCTTATAAAATGTCTTAAAGGCATTACATCCGTCAATAAGTGCTGCTTCCTCAAGCTCCTTAGGCATATCCTTAAACTTCTGTCTGAACATAAAGATGTAAAGACCATTCTTAATGCCAAGACCTGTAAGGGCAAGTATTATACACGGCCAGTATGTTCCGATAAGGTTAACTCCGCCATAGAAGAAACGGAACCTTGTAAAGAACGGAATCATAAGTGTCTGTGGTGGAACCAAAAGCTCCAGAATTACAAGTCCAAACAGTAACTTGTTGCCTTTAAACTTGAAACGTGCAAGTCCATAACCGGCAAGCGCACACACTATAACATTAATTACTGCAATAAGAGCTGAATATCCAAGTGTAATCCAGAAAGTTCTTGAATACTTAAGCTGTGTTGCAACTGCCTTGATGTTCTCCGTGGTAAAGTACTTTGGAATGTACTGTACTGACGGATCAAGATAATCCTCAAAGCTCTTAAACGAATCAATGGTCTTAAGCAGGAACGGATATAAAATTGTAAAGCAGCAGCCCAGTAAAATGATGAAACGTACTATTTTCCAGGCAATAGTTGCTAATCCGTGTACCGATATCCACTTTGCCCTAACTCTCGCAAATCTGTTCATATTTATCCTCCTTAATCCTGATACGTTACTCTCTTAGATATAATTCCTGAAACCACACCTAAGACTACAATAATAATGATAAAGTAAATCCAGGACAGTGCTGAAGCATATCCAAGCTGGGCATTACTGAATGCCTTTGACTCAATGTAATCCATAACACCGTAAATCGGGTTTGTAAATGTCGATATAATCGTATATACCGTACATACCAGAAGTGACGGAAGTAACATCGGGAATGTAATCTTCCAAAATTCTTCCCACTTGGTTGCACCCTCAACCTTGGCAGCCTCGAATACTGACGGGTTGATTGACTGTAATGCACTTAAGAAAATAAGTATCTGTACACCTGATGAGTTAAGTATGTCATAAAATCCATTAAGGACTGCCTGAATAATTGTTACAAGCTGTGCCGGAAGACCCATACTGTTAAGAAGCATACTTATACTGAACATCGCAGACATACCCATCTGGTCAAATCCGCCTGCAGCAGTAGTTTCTTCTACAAGGCTCATCGAATTGTACATCTCATTAGCAGCCTCCATGTCGGCTACGATACCTACTGCCAGAACAACCGGCAGGAAGAATATCATACGTACAAAACCTCTTCCGATAAACTTCTGGTTAAGTACATTTGACATAAAGAAGCTGAAAAGTATTATTACCGTAGAGTCGAGGATAATACCTTTTAAAGCTGAAGTTAATGTTTCAAGGAAGCTTGCATCAGCAAATGCATTCTTAAAGTTTGCTATTCCTACCCATTCCATCTTAAGATTACTAAACTCAATGGTAACCGTATGGAAGGAATAAATAATCGAATCAACAAGCGCAGGAAGGAATATAAATATCAATCCTAATATAATCGGTAACAGAAACCAATAACCTGCTCTGGCCTTTTTAACCAGCAATTTTGCACCTTTTCTTTTTTTAGAAGCCATAATTAAATTCCTCACCTCCCAGCAACAAGGAATGAACCTGCTGCTACTGTTCCATCAGCTGTTTTGTAATCTTCCTTGCCGTAGTTTACATATACTTTTGAACCATCCTCGTAAATTACAAGGTTAACATCCTCACTCAGGTGTTCATGCTCTGCAATTTTTACATTAACAAGATGACCCATTTTTTCATTAATATTATTGTAATTAGCAAGAATATCATCCATATGAATCTTGTAGTTAACTGCAAACAATTCCTCAAAGTTAGTATCCTGCATGTTCATCTGCTGCTCGTATATAAGAAGATAATGAAGACCGGCTCCACTCTCAACCGCCTGCAAAATGGCTGTATCACTGTTTGCAGCAAGATTAATAATTCCGCTTGTGTAAGGAATATAACCCTTAAGAACCATTCCTACAAAAGGAATGCTGTAGCTTTCCACTCTCTGATGGCTTGAGCTTGTCGGAACATTAACTAATGAATCTGCATATTTAAGTACATAATCATTACCAACGTCAAACTTCATTGAGTAACCTGCATTCTTAAACTTTGCAAGCATTTCTTCAACAAGAATCTGTGAACTGTATCTTGTAACACCTGCAGCACGGCTATAGTTACCATTTAAATAGCTTCCCAATGATTCAAGATAGAGGCTCTTATTGCCAAGCTTTTCGTAAGCCTTTAAGAACTTATCTGCAATGTCACTGTATCTTAAAGGATTAACAAGCCAGTTAAAAAGTCCTCCGGTTATAACACCGTCTTCTGCAATTCCACCTGTTACTACAGAACTTCTTGTAAGATATTTTGAAACGTCTTCTGTATCACTTATACCATAACCTTCTTCAAAAATCTTGGTAAAATCAATACCTGCATATAAGCCTGTACCGTTGCCCTCAAGGCTTCCTGTAAGCTTCTTAAAGCCCTCAGCTCCGCCAAGCTCCTTCTGAACTTTAACCTTGCCATAAGCTTTATGCTCCATACCGCCATTTGTAATACCGGTATATAATACCTCGCTGTTACCTGCGCCGCCTTCACGAAGAAGTGCCATAATTTCTTCAGCTTCATCAAATGTGGTAATTGAATAATCTGTATCAACCGGTATACCGAAGTAATTGATTGTCTTCTTTATACTTCCGATTAATTCAACATCTAACTTAAGTGTATCTTCAGCAGCCTTTGCAGCACTTGCAAATGCTCCTGAATTTTCAAGATATGTTCTGTAATATCTTGCCATGCCTGAATATGTAGCTTCATTTTCATGTAAGAAATGATATCTTACCGCAAATTCTGTCTGCGGAACATTCTCATAAAATGCATATGACACGCCTTCAATGCCGAATGTATCCACTACATGATAATTAAAATACGGATATGCAATGTTGTAAGGAAGGTAACTGCTGTGAATCTGTGCATTAACACCACCTATTGCTGCACCGTTCTCTACAATTGCAAATACTGAATGACTGCCCTTCTTAATTCCCCATACCGGTAATGAGTTATTGATGGCTGTGCTTGTTCCTTCACTAAGTGCCTTAGCCTCGTCCTGTCCATAGAACGGGATACTGATGGTATCCATGGAATTTGTGGCAATGTCATTTTCTATAATACTTCCACTGCCATCCGGTACGAACACATAACCTTCATCTGAAGCTCTTGTTGCACCGAAATTCTTAAGTAATGATACCTGTGTAAGATAATATCCTTCTGTTGTCACGATATCCTCTAAATCAACATTTACAAGAAGGTCATTACCATGCAGACGATATTCAACCGGAACTGCAAAATATGCCGGATTGTTGGACGTATTAATCTCTCCAAGCTTTTCTTCCTCTGCAAGCTTTACTTCGTTATCAATGCCAAGTAAAGTATACATCTCAAGAAGCTGTGTTGTCTGCTTGTTATTAATCTTATTCTTAATAACATAAATTGTCTCAAGTTCAGGAAGCTTCGGATACATTGCAACGTACTTTTCCTGCTCATCCTTACTCATCATCGAATAGTTATATGCCGTATACAGGTTCTTGAAATTTCTCATATCAAGAATACCTATTTCTTTTGCATCTACCTTTGTCTGAAGTACTTCAAGATATGCCTCAAATGTATCCTTTGTGAATACCTGAATAATAACGGAATCACTAAGGTTAATACCCAGTCCGTAGGTTACTGTAAGCACATCATCCTTAACTTCCCACTTAACCTGATCTTTATCATTTGAATATGCGTCAGGATAAGATGACATCGAAGATTTCACCTGAGATGCATTATAATATTCTACAGAAACCTGACTGTAAATAACCTTCTTCATCTCAGTACTTACCTGGCCTTGTTCCTCCTCGGTAAGCTCATAATATGCCGGATTAGAATATGT
This sequence comes from uncultured Lachnospiraceae bacterium, assembly GCA_964491975.1. Classification (GTDB taxonomy): domain Bacteria; phylum Bacillota; class Clostridia; order Lachnospirales; family Lachnospiraceae; genus SIG300. The sequence goes on from CAZBHM010000007.1 coordinate 19,695, forward strand.
TACTTTTCCACTTGCTTTCTCGTATACTGCAATATCGTACTTCTCACCAATATACAGTTCAAGATAATCATTGGATAATGCAAGCTCAAAACCGTCCGGCAACACATCATCTGCCTTTTTTGTCACTCCGTTTTCGTGAAGAAGCACGCTGTCTGAAGGCACATATTCTTTTGTTAACTCATTATTAACTGATTCTGTCAGTCCGCAGCCACCAATAAGCATTGCCGCAATAACTGTCAGACTAATCACTTTATTACGCAATTTCATAATCTGCCACCTTCCATCAGTAACTCACACGGAGCAAAAATTCATCAAATACTGTTGAACCAAAGCTTACAACCTGCTGGAACATCGCAAATACCATAAGTATAAGCACTGCGATTACCATAATACCCACTATTGTAAACAGAAGAACCACTATTGTTCTCTTTAATGTAAAGTGATGTGTTGTAAGCATTCCCGTAATAAGCAAAAATGCTACCCATACAATCGACAGGTTACCAAGCATGTCATAAAAGACCTGCTCTCTTAAAATAAACACGTTACTTACGATAACCATTATTGTCTGTAAAATAATATATGGTGTCAGGGAATATGACGTAAAGGTTACGATATCCTTAAAGGTTCCCTTACCGTCACTAAGACAGGTAAGACACCAGTTGGCTATACACCATGCGAAGAACAAAAATAAAAATGACGTAATCGTGTCTATCATGTTATAATTGGCACTTACATATCCGCTGAACAGATATCCCGTACCAAGGTCACTTGCAATCTGTACAATTATTGTTGCAATCATAAGAATGATTGCGGTAGTAAGACTTCCTTCTTTTTCATACTTGATATCCCAGAAGCCCTTAAACGGGTGAACCGTCAGATACAAGGCATAACGAAGCTCCTTTATGCGTTTTTTTAGCTTTTCTTTCATTCTTCGTCCTCCTCTCCGTAAGTAATAAGCTCACCTCTTACATAACTTCTGACCTTTACAAAAATTCCCTTGCCGACAAATAATACCATAAGTGCAATGACTGCCATTACAATTATCGGGAATAACACTTCCATATCTGCCTTTCTAATCTTTTCCTTGGCATTGGAATACTGGTCTTTAGTGTCTGCATATTCAAAATATGCCATCGCATCCTCATAATTACCTGCATTATACTCTGCATTACCAAGTCCTATATAAGGATACTTGAAGTTTGCATTAATCGTTGTAACTTCCTTCCATGCTTCATTGGCATTGTCATAATCACCTTCATTGTAATAGCCTTCTGCCATAATAAGTAACTCACCATAATGTGTCGGCTCATATACAAGAAGTGATCTTAAACCCGAATCAAGCACAACGATTTTTTCATCGATGTAATCAATAGCTATCGGTGTCTGTACATCGCCCTTGGCTGTACCCTTGCCACCGAATATGTAAAGCATGATGCCGCTTGAATTATAAGAGAAAATTCTTCCCTTTGTACTGTCAAGCATCGAATAAATACCATTCGGGCCAAGTCCCACATCTACTATTTTGGATGGTGAATCCATAAACATCAAATCACCAAGCGGTGCGTATGTATCTTTTCTTACAAGTACGTCAGAACCTGTCATATTAAGCTTCTTAATAGTAGTTGTGGTTCCTGACAAATCCTTGCTGTTTATGGCAGCAGTAATACTGGTAGTTTTAAGGGAGGAAATTGTTCCCCATATAAAGTTGTTCTTATCAATCTTTATATTATTATACTCTGTAGGTACGTAAGTAGTCATGGTTGCAAGCTGCTCTTCACTGTAAAACTTACGTAAGAACTTATCCCATGCACTGACCGTAACTGCCGGCGCACCTGTATAACCGGTGAATACTCCATCCTTGGTAAACTGCATTATACCACTGTTAATATTTCTGGCTACTATCGAAATACGACCTGCACTGTCGGCAACTACTCTTGTCGGCAGGAATGATTCAAGGTTTGTACCAAGAATATTTTCCGGCTTTTCTACCACAAGTGATACATTGCCCTCAAGGTCACATACAAGTACCCTTGCATTACCGGTATCTGCGATATACATAACATTCTTCGATGATACAAATACACCCTCCGGCTTCTTAAGCGTGGTTGTGGTTCCATCAGGAAGTTTAAACTCTGCAAGACTGCTCATATAATTTAAATTCTCATCATATCTTAAAACCACACCAAGACCTGATTCAAGAATATATACATCTTTACTGTCTGTTACACACATATCCACAAGATTCGTAACTTCATAGCCGCCTACTGAACGTAAATCAATCTGTTTTGCAAATTCATACGCATCCGGAGTCGGTGTCTGAAAGCCCCATTCGCTATATATGTATGTTGAATTGGCTTTTGTCTCTTCATAATATGCATTGACCGGTTCTGAGGCAACGCCTGTAAAAACCATACAAGCCATCAGACATAATGCAATACGCGCTTTTTTTAGTTTCATATGCTTTACCCCATTCCTTATTCTTTAATACCGGATGTTGACATTGTTTCAATAACCTTTGACTGACGGCTTATAAATACTATAAGCGGTACAATCCACATAAGTACTGAAATCGCTGCACCAACACCCTGTCTTGCAATACCGCCGGCTGCAATCTGTCCGAGTGCATAGTTAAGGGTCTTTTTAGACTCTGTATAAATATAAGATGTTGCACCCGTCTGCCACAGTCTCTGAACAAGTGTGATAACAAGTGTTGCCGTTGCCGGCTTAACAAGCGGAAGTACAATTTTAGTGAACTTCTGCCACTCTGTCGCACCATCGATATCAGCACTCTCAAGAAGCGATACAGGTATCATCTGATCCATGAACTGCTTCATAAGATAAAGACCAAGTGTTGTAGCCCATGCCGGTAAAATAAGTGAAGCATAGCTGTCAATAAGACCTAACCAGTTCATAATGAGGTAGTTCGGAATTGCAAGAACCGCACTACTGAACATAAGGGCTGATCTTATGAATATGAAGATTCCGTGCGAACCCGGAAACTTATATCTTGACAGCGGGTAAGCAGCCATGGCTGCTATAATTACATGTCCGATTGTACCAACAACAGTAATGAATACTGTATTAAATATGTATCTTATCATCGGTACCCATGTATCTGTCATTAATGTAAAGAGGTCACGGTAATTCTGAAGTGTAGGGCTGCTCGGGAAAAGTCTGGGAGGGAACTTCCAGAATTCCGATGCAGGCTTTAATGAATCACTGACTGCAAAAATAAGCGGTATCATCATAATTAACGTGAATATCAGAAGGAAAACTATCATTGCAACGTCTCCGCCTTTAGAACGGGACAGTCTTGCTTTCTTTTTATGCTTAATCTTTTTTGCCTGTTCCAACTTACTCACCTACCTTACTAATGACTTTCTGTATAAACTGATTAAGGAACAACATAATTATAAACATTACCGTTGCTATCGCCGACGAATAACCCATCTCAAATCGTACGGTACCGTAATCTTCAAGATGCTGCATAACCGTATGTGCAACATAGTTGACTGACGGATTACCCGCAAGACTTGTAACGACTGAGCCTATACCGAAGGCACCTGTGATACTCATAACCGCACCGAAGAGAAGCTGCGGCTTCATAAGCGGTAAGGTTACATACCAAAGCTCCTGCCATCTGTTACGGATACCGTCAATGGCTGCCGCTTCATAGTACTCACGTCCGATACCCTGCAAACCACCAATAAAGGCAAGGAATGAGGTACCAAGACTTCCCCATAAAACGACTATGATTACGAGGGGTACTACATAGCCTTCAGTATCAAAGTATCGTATCGGTTCAGTAATGAAGCCCATCTTTATAAGCCATGCATTAAGATAACCCTGTGCATCACTACTGAAAACATTCTTAAATGTACTTGTCATACCACCGGCAAGAGACGGTGCATACAACAAAACTGTAAATATAACTCGCACTACAAGCGGCAACTCATTAAGAAACCATGCCATAACGAGTGACAGTATATATCCGCCCGGACCAACTATAAGTGCAAACATAATCGTATTACCAAGTGCTTTGATAAATAAATCATCTGCCATGAACATACGATAATAATTATCAAATCCAACAAAATCCGGCATCTCTAACAGGTTAAAGTTAGTGAAGCTGAAAAATATTGAGATAAGCACGGGACATACGGTAAATACGAAAAACAAAGCGAAAAACGGTGCTATAAAAAGATATTTAACACGATTTTTCCAAATGGCTTTACAAGTATTATGCCAATCCCTTTTGAATCTCTCTTTAAACGAAAGATTATCATAGGTTATTTTTGTAGTTTTTTTAAGTCCCTGTTCCACAATGCTCCTCCTTACTCATCATCAGCAGTCTTAAGGCCAAATTCCTTACGCTTGATTGTAATTTCCTCGGTGATTGCCTCTGAATACTCAGTAAGTGCCTCTCTGGCATTATCATCGTCATTAATTACTGCATTCTTTGCAAAGTTAATATTTCTTTCTGTAAAGTATCCACCCGGAATCTGACGAATACCCTTAAGTGATGATATCTGTTTTTCAATAGACTTTCTGTCTGCTGCCGTCCATGAAAAGCTTAAAAGCGATTCAATATTAGCAGTATTATATCTGGCTGCAGCACCCATAACTGCCTCAAGCTGCTCACCAAATCTTGTCTGTACGTCTGAACGTGTCCACCACTTCATAAATTCCCATGCAGCTTCCTTATGCTCTGATGCTTCCATCATCATACAGCCCTGAACAGTAGCAGGTGCCGTATTGTTAACAGTTCCATCTTCATTCATAACACCCGGAAGTGGAATCATTGCCCACTTACCCTTAATTTCAGGTGCAGAAATTGATAACTTATTATATGTTGTATAATCAGAAACACCAATCGGTATCTCACCCGTACGGAAACGGTTCTCAAAGCTGTAGTCAACAGGAAGACCATAAAGCTTGTAGAATGACATCCAGTATTCAAATGCATCAAGTGCATTTTTCTCAGTAAGCGCTGATGCCGTTCCATCTGCTGTATAAAGCTCTCCATTTTTCTGGAAAAGGAAGGTTGCATAACCGCCTATACCAGTTGCCGGAAGTGCAAAGTTCATGTTCTGTCCCTGAAGTACTGCAAGAATCTCTATAATTCCTTCCCATGTCTGAAGACTTGTAACATCAATTCCAAGCTCCGCCATAATGTCTGTACGATAGAAGAGCATCGGGAATGACATTGTCTCCGGAAGTGCATATACGCCTTCTTCATACGTAAAAGGATCAACTGCACTTGACGGGAATCTCTTTACTATCTCATCATAATCTGCAAACTGTGTCAAATCCACGGCAGAATTACGAAGTGCAAAGTCAACCGGCTCTGTCTGTGCTACCTGTAATGCTATATCCGGTCCTCTGCCTGCAAGCGTTGCCGTAAGAAGTGTACTTGCCGGTACGAGCTGAAGGTTAACCTTAATTCCTGTTTCAGCAGTAAAGCTGTCCTGAACCATTGTATTAAGTGCCATAGCCTGGTCACGGCCACCTGTTACACCTGAGCCAATCCATACAGTAATCGTCTCTGCATCCTCATCAACCACAGCCTCACCATCGCTTGAAATGATACTGTAATCAGTTGTAAAAGAATACACAAAGCCCATTATCTGTGCCCATGCCTTATCAAAGAAATTGTCATTTTCGCCTTCAACTAAAGTTCCAACCTCAGATACATAAAGATAATCAATTGTAAGAGGCTGCTCTCTCATCATAATGATAACATCACCGAAGTTACCAAGCAAATCCTTAAAACGTGAATAGTTGCTTGCAATTTTATTAGGTGACTTGTACATCTTGTCGAGAACTGTAATAAGCTGCTCGAGCTGTGATGTAATCTGTGCTCTCTCGCCTGTCATCTCAACCATCGCATTGAATACTGCTTCTATTCTTGTCTTACACTCATTAATATCCTCTACTGTTTCAGGCATATATGTAGAAATCTGATAATCTCTGTCCACGTCAGGTGTCGCACTTAAAAGTGCAAGTAAATCAAGGTTAATCTCAGTAAGCTTTGTAAGAATTGCATCCGCTTCCGTAAGAATATCAACCATGTCACCAACCGTATTCTTAAGTGTAATGGTATGAGTACCTGCTTCTAAATAGAACTTCCATGCATCACCGCTTTCTTCGCCAAATGCAAAGGTCTGATAATCATTGTCATAGTAAAAATGAATATCCGCTGCCTCTGCAAAAGGAAGCTCATCATCTATGTACAATGAACGGTTGAAGTATATATCCTGTGTAAAGTTCTGTTTTGCACGAAGCCCGATATTATAATAACCGCTTACCGGTACCGTGAACTCCCAGCTTATCCACTGGTTTGAATATGTCCACGCATCGCCGCCTATCGTGTTAATAAGCTTTGACTTATAACTGTATGGCTGAGTCTTTGTTGAAGTATTCTCACTCTTGCCATATAATGTAGGAGAACTCTTCTCAAGTGCATTCTCCGCCTGAATTATAAGTACTCCGTTCTCAAGCGCGCCGCTTACATCTGATGCATTGGTCGCTGCAAGCACATCACTATAAGAATCCGGTGTAATATTCTCAGAAATGAGCTTAAGTCCTGATATCGCCATCGGTTCCTTAACTGATTCAAAAGTAATCTCATGTGTACCTTCAGTCAGGTAATAATACATGGCCGGACACCAGTAGCCATAGGAATCCATTACATACTCTGTATTCCATACATGCTGCTCTATCTGGTCAGGTCTTGTTGTAAGACCACTTACATTTTCAATGGCATCCTTGTAAATTCTCGAGAACTCAACGCCCTCACTCTCTTCAAAAAGAAACTCACCGTCAATGTAAACATTTCTCTCAATGTTGCTGCCATATCCCTCTATGGTATAGTAATCAACAAGCATTGCATAAAGGCCGGCTTTGTCAACCTTAACCTTCCACGTTACCACGCTTTCCTCATCAGTAGTTACTGCCGTTCTGCCTTCAAATTCGCCAACAGCTGCAATACTGTCCTTGGTAAGCGCACCGCTGATATCTACGTCGATAACAGAGCCGTTAAAATCTGCATCTGAATATCTGCTGATATAGCTCGCATATCGTCCGTCACCATAATCACCCTGAGGCTTATATACCTCTCCGGCTGTCTTAAAATCAGCCCCGGGCTTCTTATCAGGGATAACAGCAGCAATAACAATAACAACTATTAAAACCAATGCAAGAATTAATAATTTCTGCCACTTTTTCAGCAATTGTAGCCTTTTCATTTTCCGCGTACCTCCACATTCCACGTTAATATTGCCAAATAAACTGCTTCCGAAAAAACAATTTTAAGCATTTTGCCCAATATCCACAACTAGTTTATCAAATATTGCAATATATCTTGATTGCTCTGATTGTTGTATAGATTGCAAATATTGCTTTTATTATTGTATCATCTTCCGCAAAGTAAGTCAATTCTCATTCCACTTTTCAGGCAAATATTTTTTAGTAGCATTTATCATATCCTTAAGAAGCTCTTCTGCCTGTTCCTTTGTGCATTTTGCCGACATATTTGCATCCTCCATCATTGCACAAAGTGCCGGCTCAAACTCGCAATTCACTGCTGCCCTTAAAATTCTGTCCTGATTAATTGCATGCGGCAATATAAGCATCCTTATGTCATCCTTAAGCATTCCTGCCACCACAGGCTTAATACTGTCCTTTGCAAAAACAGCGTTTGTTTCCACGACGGTTTCCCTCGGAAGATTCGGTATCTGTCCATATGTATTAGGAATATTTACATTACTCACAAATCTTCCAAGTCCCAGAATAGCCTTAATCAAAGCCACTCCTTCTTCGCCTGAGGGCTTAAGCTCAAGCTCCTCACCTGCGATAAGGCGGTCACTCTTAGCCATGCGCTTCTTAAGCTCTTCCTTTCTCCCGCTCACCTTCGTAAGCTTATATCCCCATGACTTAACAGTTTCAGGGTCTTTAAGATATTCATTACCAGGCATAAATTCAACCAAATGCCTGTCACCGGCAGCTGCAATCCAGCCATATCTTTCAAACAAATCAAACTTAACAAGATTTTTACTTGAACAGCCCTCGAGGTCATTCATCCAGTTTTCATCCTTTTTGTCAAGTCCGGTCTTATTGTTCTCTGCAACAAACTCCCTGTAAACAGGAAACAAATCAACGCCTCTGCAGGAAGCTTCATTAAACCATGTAAAATGATTTATTCCAAGCACATTCACTATAATTTCTCTGCGGTCAACATTTTCCATGCCGAGCCGTTCTTCACACATATTCTTAAGAATCTTCTGTGTTCCAAACACCTCATGGCAACAGCCAAATGCCTTTATTTCCGGAAATGCATGATATAATGCGCGCACGCATGTCGCCATCGGGTTAGTATAATTAATTACCCATGCCTCTGGTGCGCATTTTTTAACAGCTTCGGCAATTCTTACAATCATGGGAATTGTCCTAAGTGCCCTTACCACACCTCCCGGACCGACCGTGTCACCTACCGACTGCCATACCCCGATGCGTTCCGGCATATGTACATCTGTCTCCATCTCATCAAATGTTCCCGGCAATATGGATATAATTACAAAATCCGAACCTGTCACAGCTTCCTCAAGCGAATCTGCAACCTCATATTTCCACTTACCGGCCGCCTCCGCTCTTTCTGACACCCTGTTTCCGATTATAGCATTGCGCTTCGCTGCCTCTTTATCTATATCATATAAGGCAAAGGTTCCTGAAAGTGCCTCTTCCATTGCAAAATCAGCCATCAGTCTCCATGCCCAGCCCCTTGAGCCACCGCCTATATATGCAATTTTTATGTTTCGTATTTTGCACCCCGGCTTATCTGCAAATTCCATATATCATTCTCCTTTTCCTGCCATAAACTCCAAAAGCTGATTCTGTCTTAATAAAGCTACAGATTGCCCCTTTTTCTTTCATATTAACAGTTTCCGTCCTCTTTATTAAGCATCAGATACTGTGAATATGCCAGTATTGTTGCCGCAATTCCCTTATTATCATTGGCAGTAATCGGCTCAGACAGATAATACTTAACACTTCCGTCTCTTCTTCCGGGATTCGGTCCCAGACCCGCAACGCTGCAGTTATCAATAAGCTTAAGCTCTCCATCCTGCTCCACAAGCTTATTCTCTATAACAGCCTCAATTATCTTTTCACCCACCGGCTGATACTTTTCCGGAAGCAGTACTTTATATCTACATGCTTTAAGGATAGAAGCTGCAATCATTGAAGAACCTGAGGTTTCAAGATAATTGCCGGAAATCTCCTTTCCGCCGTCAACAATCTGGTAAAACATGCTAAAATCCTCATCGAGATAATTAAGAACGCCCTTGATACCCTTTTTGTAAATCTCCATAAGAGGCTGATAATTATCATAAACCTTTCTGTCCATCTCTTCCATTGTCTCAACAAGCGCCATCAGAAACCATGCTATTGAACGGAGCCAGAAATTAGCTGAAAGTCCTGTTTCCTTATCTGCCCAGAAAATAGACTTGGAAGAATCAAAGCCATGATAATAAAGTCCTTTTTCTTCATTGAACATCTTATCCTGAACAAGCTTAAACTGGTCACAGATATCTATATAATGGTCCTTTTTACCATACTTTGTATCGCATGCCATGTAGAAAGGCTGTGCCATAAAAAGTCCGTCAAGCCATACCTGGTTAGGATAAATCTTCTTATGCCAGAAGTTACCCTCCGGGATTCTCGGCTGCTTTGCAAGCTGGCTAAGAAGTAAATCCATGGCCTTGCGGAAACGCTCCTCACCAGTATTCTCATAAGCAAAAATCAAAGCTCTTCCCGGCGCAACATTATCAAGATTAAAATCCTCATACTTGTAATAACGTATACTTCCATCCTCTTCAACATATTCACTCATGTAGTTAACGACAAAATTCTTATAAAGCTCATCATTTGTGGCATTATACATATTAATTGCCGCCGTCAGTATACAGCCATCCTCATAATTCCACTTATTAAACCTTACCTTGCTGAAATCTTTGTAGTAATTCTTGATGAATTTTTCGATTTTTGTTATATTTTCTCTTTTCACTTTACCTTCTCCTATTA
>CAZBHM010000008.1:0-8112 GCA_964491975.1 uncultured Lachnospiraceae bacterium
CAATAATACAGAGTAATACGGGATAAAGCGTGAACGCTGTGTGAGTTTGGAAGAGAAACAAAGTATACTTGCACTGGGTGCAGGTGCAGTAAGCAAGATGATTTTTAAGGATGGAGAGCGTATTGAGCGTATCGACAATGTAAAGAGTGTGGAGCTTTACATTGAGCGTATAGATGAAATATGTAAACGAAAGAAACAATTCTTTGAAGAATATAAAGGAGAGCTGTTATGGGATTAGTTAAGAAGCCGGTAACCGGCATGAAGGACATTTTACCTTATGAGATGCAGATAAGAGAGTATGTCATGAAGCTTATAAGGGAGACATATTCAGGATTTGGTTTTTCGTCAATCGAGACACCTTGTGTTGAACACATCGAGAATCTTTCGAGCAAGCAGGGTGGTGATAATGAAAAGCTTATTTTTAAGATTTTAAAAAGAGGTGAGAAGCTTAATCTTGAGACAGCCGAAAGCGAGCAGGATATTGTGGACAGTGGCTTAAGATATGACCTTACCGTACCGTTATCACGATATTATTCTAATAATGCAAACCAGCTTCCGGTGCCGTTTAAGGCGCTTCAGATGGGCAGTGTCTGGAGAGCAGACCGTCCGCAGAGAGGACGTTTCAGACAGTTCGTGCAGTGTGACATAGATATACTTGGCGAGCCGACATATCTTGCTGAGGTAGAGCTTATTCTTGCGACAACCACACTTCTTGGCAGACTTGATTTTAAGAATTTTAAGGTCAGAATAAATGATCGAAGACTTCTTAAGGCAATGGCCAGGTATAGCGGTTTTGAAGAAGAAAGCTATGATACGGTATTTATAATTCTTGATAAAATGGACAAAATCGGTATTGAAGGGGTTGAAAAGGAGCTTCTTGAGAGCGGTTTTGCAAAAGAAAATGTTGATATGTATCTTGGACTTTTTAAGGAAATCACGGGTGATATGGCAGGACTTAAGCTTTGCGCAGAGAAGCTTGGAAGTGTATGTGAGGATGATGCCGCAGAAAATCTTATGAAAATAATGGATTGTGTTGATAAGGTTAAGACGGCAGATTTTTCACTTGTTTTTGACCCTACACTTGTAAGAGGCATGTCATATTATACAGGCTCGATTTTTGAAATAGAGATGGCAGAGTTTTCAAGCAGTGTCGGTGGCGGTGGAAGATATGACAAGATGATTGGCAAATTTACCGGTAATGAGACCTGTGCATGTGGTTTTTCAATTGGTTTCGAAAGAATCGTAACCATTCTTTTAGAGAATGATTTTAAGGTTCCGGGCGAATCGGACAAGAAGGCCTTCCTTATGGAAAAAGGACTTTCACCCAAGAAGGTATGCGAGGTTATGAAGGAAGCCGGCGAGGAAAGAGCGAAGGGTGTCAAGGTTCTGGTGGCACAGATGAATAAAAACAAGAAGTTCCAGAAGGAGCAGCTTGCAAAAGATGGATATACAGAGGTTAAGGAATTTTTTGCAAAATAGGAGGAAAATAAAATGGCAGAGTCTATGAAGGGTTTAAAGAGAACCCACAGATGTACGGAAGTGTCAGAACAGAATATTAATGCAGGAAAAGTTACGGTAATGGGCTGGGTACAGAAACGCCGTAATCTTGGAAGTCTTATTTTTGTGGATTTAAGAGACAGAACAGGTCTGTTGCAGATTGTGTTTGATGTTAATGATATAGGAGAGGAAGGCTTTAGTAAGGCCGAAACTCTTAGAAATGAGTTTGTTATTGCGGTAAGTGGTAATGTTACCATGAGAGGCGGCGCATTTAACGAGAATTTAAAGACGGGTACAATCGAGGTGAGGGCAACAGAGCTCAGAATCCTTTCAGAAGCGATGACACCTCCGTTCCCAATTGAAGAGAATGTTGCTACAAAGGAAGAACTTAGATTACAGTATCGTTATCTTGACCTTAGAAGACCCGATCTTCAGCGTAATCTTATGATGAGAAGTAAGGTTGTTACATTGGTAAGAAACTTTATGGCAGAGGAAGGCTTTCTTGAAATAGAAACGCCAATGCTCACAAAGAGTACGCCGGAGGGCGCAAGAGATTATCTTGTACCAAGCCGTGTACATCCGGGAAGTTTTTACGCACTTCCGCAGTCACCACAGATATTTAAGCAGTTACTCATGTGTTCAGGCTATGACAGATATATCCAGATAGCAAGATGCTTCAGAGATGAGGATCTTCGTGCAGACAGACAGCCTGAATTTACCCAGATTGACATGGAATTATCATTTGTGGATGTAGATGATGTAATTGATGTAAATGAGAGACTTCTGGCAAAGGTATTTAAAGAGGTTCTTAACGTGGATGTACCGCTTCCGATTCAGAGAATGACATGGCAGGAGGCTATGGACAGATTTGGTTCTGATAAGCCTGATGTGCGTTTTGGCATGGAGCTTAAGGACGTGTCTGATATAGTGAAAAACTGCGGCTTTTCAGTATTTACCGGCGCACTGGAGGCAGGAGGCTCGGTAAGAGGTATTAATGCCGAAGGACAGGGAGCAATGCCGCGTAAAAAGATTGATGCACTTGTTGATTTTGCAAAAGGCTATGGTGCAAAGGGTCTTGCTTATATGGCAATAAATGAGGATGGAACATACAAATCTTCATTTGCAAAATTTATGACAGAGGAAGAGCTTAAGGCTATTGCTTATGCAATGGATGGAAAGCCGGGAGATTTACTCCTTTTTGCAGCTGACAAGAATAAAATTGTATATAACGTGCTTGGTGCATTAAGACTCGAGATTGCCGGCCAGCTTGGTATTCTTAAAAAGGATGATTTCAGATTCCTGTGGATTACAGAATTTCCGTTACTTGAGTATGATGAGGAAGAGAATCGTTATGTGGCAATGCATCATCCATTTACCATGCCTATGGAGGAAGATTTGCCTTTACTTGATAAAGAGCCCGGAAAGGTTCGTGCAAAGGCCTATGACATCGTATTAAACGGTACTGAAATCGGAGGTGGTTCAGTAAGAATCCATCAGGATGACATACAGGAAAAGATGTTTGAGGCACTTGGTTTTACCAAGGAGGCTGCTTATGAGCAGTTTGGCTTCCTTCTTAATGCATTTAAGTACGGTGTACCGCCGCATGCAGGACTTGCTTATGGTCTTGACAGACTTGTCATGCTTATGGCAGGAGAGGACAGTATTCGTGATGTTATTGCTTTCCCGAAGGTTAAGGATGCTTCATGTCTTATGACACAGGCACCGGGTGAGGTTGATAAGAAGCAGCTTGACGAACTTTTTATTGCAGTGACAGCGGACGAAAAAGAATAAGGCAGAGCATGTCCGATGCATGGCAATAAAGCATGACTATAGAAAGGATGGATTATTATGCAGTTTGAAACACTTCAGAAGGATATGGTTGCAGCCATGAAGGCTCATGACAAGGGAAGAAAAGAAAGTATTTCTGCACTTATTTCGGCAGTCAAGAAGATTGCAATTGATGAGGGTAAAAGAGAGAACATTCCGGAGGAGCTTGTTGACAGGGCAATTCTTAAGGAGTTAAAGACAGCTAAGGAGCAGCTTGATACGTGTCCGGCAGAGCGTGCTGATTTGCTTATGGAGTATAAACTCCGTTATGATGTAATCAGTGAGTATGCACCAAAGCTTTTATCAGAGGATGAGGTTAAGGCAATTCTTACAGAGAAATTTGCAGATGTAATTGCAGGCAAGAATAAAGGTATGATTATGAAGGCAGTAATGCCTGAGCTTAAGGGCAAAGCTGACGGTTCGGTAATCAATAAGGTTGTTGCAGAGCTTTGCAACAGTTGAGTCACGCAACCATAATCATCCTGTTTATCAGGTCATGGCTGAACTGTTACTTGTAAATAAAGGAGATTTTAATGAAGGTAGTAATATGGGCAGGCGGGCTTGGTTCAAGAATAAGTGAGGAAAGTCATTTAAGACCAAAGCCTATGATTGAAATAGGCGGTAAGCCTATACTCTGGCATATAATGAAGATTTATTCTTATTACGGATATAATGATTTTATAATATGCCTCGGTTATAAAAAAGAGGTTGTAAAAGAGTTTTTTAGTAATTATCTTGTGTATAATAACGATGTTACCTTTGATTTTAAAAATAACAAGACTACCATACACACGGATAATATAGATCCATGGACTGTTACGCTTGTTGATACAGGACTTTCAACCGGAACTGCCGGAAGACTTAAAAAGGTACGTAACTACATCGGAGATGAAACATTCCTTGTGACATATGGAGATGCTGTTGCGGATGTTAATATTCCTGAGATTGTAGAGTATCATAAAAAGGGTGGAAAACTTGCCACGATTACAACGTATACGCTTGCGCAGACTAAAGGGGTGCTTAATATAGCTCCGGATGGGGATGTGCTTGCTTTCCGTGAGAAGGAAGAAGACGATGCGGCACTTATAAATGCCGGTTTTATGGTTATGGAGCCTGGGGTTTTTGATTATATCAAGAGTGATGAACAGATGGATTTTGAAGTATTAAGGGAGCTTGCAGGGCAGGGACAGCTCAAAGCATATCACCATAACGGATTCTGGCAGTGCATGGATACCCAGCGGGAAAGACAGAAGCTTGAGGCAATGTGCGTAAGCGGAAATATGCCGTGGAAGCTGTGGTAGCTGCTTTAGTAAATCAAACATATTGAAATACTAAAGAAATATAAAAAAACACTTGCATTTTTTACTAAGCTGTGATACAATACTAAAGCTATGAGAAAACGAGATGGTCCTCTGGCACTTTTGTGTTAAGAACATCCAGATTATCGAGGAGGAACAAATGAACGACATTATTAAGGCAATTGAGAACGAGCAGTTAAAAGAGAATGTAACTGAGTTTCATGTAGGTGATACTATTAAGGTATATGCTAAGGTTATCGAGGGTAATCGTGAGAGAATCCAGGTATTCGAGGGAACAGTACTTAAGAGACAGGGAACAGGTGCTCGTGAGACTTTTACAGTAAGAAAGAGTTCTAACGGAATCGGCGTTGAGAAGACATGGCCGGTACATTCACCAATCGTTGATAAGATTGAGGTTGTAAGACTTGGTAAGGTAAGACGTGCTAAGCTTAACTACTTAAGAGACAGAGTTGGTAAGAAGGCTAAGGTAAAAGAATTAATTAAGTAATCAGAAGGGGACGAGTACGAAAGTGTTCGTCCTCTTGTTGCATATCAGAAGTGATATATCCTGCTTCTGATATACCACCCCACAAAGCTGTGCGGGGATTCGGATTGGAACAGGTGAATAAATGAAACGGTATGAGCGAAGAATAGAGGAGAAGAATTATTTTGTAGCAGCGGTCAGGATACTTACTGATATTGCGGTGGTTGCCGGGGTTGCGATATTTCTTTTCGTATATTTTTTTGATGAGGTGACGGTGTCGGGAACTTCTATGGAGCCGTCATTCGCGAATGGTGATGTACTTTGCCTTGATAAATTCATGTATAAGTTCGTGATGGCGGAAAGATTTGATGTTATAGCATTTAAAACAGATAATTCCGATACGGTTTATGTTAAAAGGATAATAGGACTTCCGGGAGAAAAGGTACAGATAAAAAATGGAAGTGTTTATATAGACGGCAGACTTTTAGAAGATGATATTGAAGCGGAGAGTATACTTAATTCTGGAGATGCCGGAGAAATACTTACTCTTTTGGAGGATGAGTATTTTGTGCTTGGTGATAACCGTAATAATAGCGAGGACAGCAGGTTTGCCAGCATTGGTGTGGTTAAGGAGGCTGACATTATCGGCAGGGCATGGCTTGAGGTGACAAGTCTTAGAGATTTTGGATTTATAAAAGTAAAGAGACAAGAGGTAGACAGATGAATATACAGTGGTATCCGGGGCATATGACTAAAGCAAAAAGAATGATGGAAGAGGACATAAAGCTTATTGATCTTATTATTGAGCTGCTTGATGCAAGAGCACCTCTTAGCAGCCGTAATCCTGAGATTGATGACCTTGGTAAAAATAAGGCGAGGCTTATACTTCTTAATAAGTCGGATTTGGCTGATGAGGCTAAGAATAATGCCTGGGAAGCCTATTTTAAGGCAAAGGGCTATTATGTTGTGAAGCTTAATGCAAGAAGCGGAGCAGGTGTGAAGAATGTACAGAGCGAGATTCTTAATGCCTGTAAGGAAAAAATAGAGCGTGACAGAAAAAGGGGTATTATTAACAGACCTGTAAGGGCAATGGTTGTAGGAATCCCTAATGTAGGTAAATCTACATTTATTAATACACTTGCGGGGAAAGCATGTACAAAGACAGGTAATAAACCGGGAGTAACTAAGGGAAAGCAGTGGATTCGCCTTAATAAAAATGTTGAGCTTCTTGATACACCTGGTATCCTCTGGCCCAAATTTGAGGATCAGCAGGTTGGCATAAAACTTGCACTCATCGGATCTATCAAGGATGAAATTCTTAATATTACAGAGCTTTCACTTAAACTTATTGAATTTCTTTGCACTAATTATGCGGGAATACTTAACAGTCGCTATGGGGTGACTGAGGGTAGTGATTATGTTGCCGTATTAAAGGAAGTGGCGGTTAAACGTAATTGTAAGGCGAAGGGCGATGAGTATGATTATGATAAGGCATCGAAGCTTTTGCTTGATGAGTTCAGAGAGTGTAAAATCGGAAGAATAACATTGGAATTTCCGGAGAATGAATAAGAGGACAGGTTATGGCACAGAAGATATCTGAGATTAAGAACATATTTGATGAAACGGATACGGAAGGTCTTCCGCAGATAATTAAGAAATTTGAAGCGGATGAGAGAAGTGGTGTTAAGGCACTTATTGTGCGGGCAAATAAAAGGTATGAAGCATTTTGCAGAGAGAAAGAACGTACTTATGCCATGCAGGAATTTGAAAGAAAGTATGCCGCTTGTGATTATAGCTTCTGTTGCGGTATAGATGAAGCGGGCAGAGGACCCCTTGCCGGACCGGTTGTAGCCGGGGCGGTCATTCTCCCAAAGAACTGTGATATACTTTATATTAATGATTCCAAACAGCTTTCTGAGAAGAAGAGAGAAGAGCTTTATGATGAAATTAAGGAAAAAGCAGTTGCATATGGTATTGGTATTGTAAGTGCCCAAAGAATAGATGAGATTAATATTTTGCAGGCAACCTATGAAGCTATGCGTATGGCTATAGGTGAGCTTAAGGTGGTGCCTGATGTTCTTCTTAATGATGCAGTTAAGATACCAGGTATCAGTATTAAACAGGTACCGATTATAAAGGGTGATGCCAAATGCCAGTCTATAGCTGCGGCAAGTATACTTGCCAAGGTTACAAGGGACAGAATGATGAAGGAGTATGCTGTTATTTATCCGGAGTACGGTTTCGCAGAGCATAAGGGATATGGCTCACAGAGCCATATTGAGGCACTGAGACAATATGGAGCCTCACCGATTCACCGTAGAACTTTTATTAAAAATTTTATATAAACAGTTTTGAACCGCCGTAAAAGGCGGTTTTAATTTTGCTAAAATCAGTACATAAATTTACAAAAAAATGATAAAAGATTAACGAGAAATTAAGAAAACGAGAAAAAGAGAGTAAAAGCTATGAAAGAGTTAGAAAACATATAAAATTGCTGGAAAAACAAACCTAAAGTACCTAAATAAGTAAAATTAACCTTAATTTTCAAAAAAAGATATTTTACAGTTATCTTGTAAAATGTTATAATAATAAAGCGGTTTTGACCCTTCTTATTATATATTTTGCACAAGGTGCATGTCGCAATATGTCTGATAAGTATGGTTAAAGTGCATAAAAATAAAGGAGGAAAATGTTAAAATGAGTATTAGAAGAAGAATTAACAAATTTATTTCTGTTTTTCTTGCTTCGGTGATGGTACTGTTATGCCTTGCTAATGCAACACCGGCATTTGCTGCTACAAATGTGGCATCCGGCGGTGCGATTGTCGGCGGCGATGACGGACCAACACTTGAGAATCCGACAGAACCTTTGCCATCTTATGCATTTGATTTTGGTAATGGGAC
The DNA here is from genome assembly GCA_964491975.1 of uncultured Lachnospiraceae bacterium. Taxonomy (GTDB): domain Bacteria; phylum Bacillota; class Clostridia; order Lachnospirales; family Lachnospiraceae; genus SIG300. Next base: position 8,010 of record CAZBHM010000008.1, read on the forward strand.
TGTGGCTACAGGGTATACACAGGTGAAAGCAACGGATTTGTATAGTGCAGGCGTTACTAAGTATGGATTTGTAATTAAAAATGGTACGCTTGGCGATTATGGA
>CAZBHM010000008.1:8212-28162 GCA_964491975.1 uncultured Lachnospiraceae bacterium
TAAGCTTATAATAGAGCTGACTGGTGGAAAAACAAGATTTGCGACTATAGGTTACATTGAACTTGTTTGTACGGATTTGTATAAGGTTGTTGAATTAGCAGCACCATCAGTTAGTGCAACAGTAGATAAGGAAAACGTAGACATTTCGTGGAATGCAGTAACGGCAGACGATGTGACTGCTGTAACATATAAAGTTGAACGTTCAACTGATGGAATAACATGGGTTGAACTTGCAGCAGAGCTTACTGCTACAAGCTATAGTGATGATATTACAAAGCTTGAATATGGTAAAGCTTATACATATAGGGTTACGGCGGTTCCTTCAAATGATAAGTATACTGCAAGTTTTGGAATCGTAGATATTACTACTCCGATAAGTTCTGCATGGAAAATCGTTGGAAAGTTTGATTTTGGCGCAAAAACAGTGGAGGATGGATATACTAAGGTCACTGCTTCAGATATGTATGAGGAAGGCGTTACTAAGTATGGATTTGTAATTAAAAATGGTACGCTTGGCGATTATGGAATTGGTGGTACTGCCAATCTTATGGATGATGGTGTAAGACTGGTATTTGCCAATAATGCAGCCGGAGTTGCGCAGTTTGTGATGGAGGTAGAGCCGGGTGTTTATAACGTAAAGCTTGGAACAGGATGTTCAGCAAGGTACTCTTCCACGGTGGAAATTAAAAATGCGGCTGGAGATACTTTGAATAAGGGTACGCATTCTTATACGGAAGATGCAGGTTTTCATGATATAGAGGAGACTGGAATTGAAGTAAAGGATGGTAAGCTTATAATAGAGCTGACTGGTGGAAAAACAAGATTTGCGACTATAGGTTACTTGGAGATTGTATGTACAGAGAGTTATGAAACAGACAAGCCGGAGATTCCTTCAAAGGTTAAAGTAACCTTTGACATGAACGGTAACGGTACTGCAATTGATGCTGTTGAAGTTACAGCCGGTACAGCAGTCGCAGAGCCAGAAGCACCAACGGCTTCGGGTTATACATTTGGCGGCTGGTATACAGATAAGGATTGTACAACGGCTTATGATTTTGCAACATTATTGTCAGCAGACGTTACATTGTATGCAAAATGGACAAAGAATGAAACACAGGGGCCGACAGGAGAGGCCGGTGTGTGGACTTTTGGTGACACATTCCTTACAATAAAGGAATTTAGCACAGATGTGATAGAGGCAATTGCAATTGGTGATACGGGATTTAAGATTTCTACAGCAGCTACGAACTCAAACTGGAATAATGTTGTTGTAAGAAATAATGACAGTGCTAATGAAGGATATTATCCAAGAGTTGCTCCGGCAGAAAATGGATACTATTTGTTTGTTGGTGCCGGCGGTAATGGCGGTACTGTAACAGCTACGCTTGCATTACCGGAGACAGTGCCGGCAGGTAAGGCTCTTAAGATTGAATTTGTTAAGATTGACGGAACTAATAACGGTAGGGTTAGAGATTCATCCGGAAGTGTTAATGAGATTGTTGTCGGTGATACAATAATTAATCTTAAGGATTCATATGAATTTACTGAATGGAATACAGCAACGGTAGCAGTAACAGGCGATGTATCGGATATTTCGATTAATCTTGGAAACTGGGCTTCAGTGGGTATTTCTAAGATAGAGATAGTAGATGCCGAGCCGGTTGTTCCGGGTACGGATTATAATGCAGTATTCGATGCTACAGGAAATACTACAGCTGTAGATACTTCAAAGTTAATTTCTAACGATAATGTTATAGGTTATCGAGTGACAACATCAAAGAACGGCGTACTGGTAAGTCAGACAGTTGTAAAAAATGCACCTGCAAGTGTTGACACTACCGGTGCAGACAAAGTTGAAGTTACACCTGTATTTAAGTTTGATATCGGTGTGGCAGGTGAGCTTGGAGTAGCAGGATATGATATAGCTTTTCCGGCAGGTTCTTATGATTTTGTAGTTTATAATACATCAGGTAAGCGTTGTGATGTTTACGCTAATGACCAGATGTTAGTCAATAATATTTTGCAGAATGGTTCTACACCGAATTATTTTAAGGTAAAGGATATTGTTATCAAAGAAGATAATATCCGAATAAGTACTGCTGATTATTCAAGCGGCAGTAGCGCACAAAATATGAATATTCAGGTAGAGGTTTCGTTATCTTCTGCTATTGTAGACAGAACACAGAAGGTATATGTACTTGGTGATTCACTTGTGGCTGTATATTATAACGGCGGAAGTGCTGATAATAATGTTCAGACAGGCTGGGGTCAGGTTCTTTCGGATTACATGAAAGATACTGTTGATGTAGTAGACCTTGCTAACAGCGGTGTTACTGCTAAAGGCTTATATGGTTCTGCCTTCTCACAGGTTATTGGAAGCGGTAAGAGTGGGGATATCCTTGTGCTTGAAAGCGGATACAATGATAAAACTTATGACGACGAGGCGACTATGAAGACGGCTGTTACTAATATGGTAACAGAGGCTAAGGCTCTTGGTATTAAGGTAGTGCTTGTATCTCCTAATGCATCAGCACATGATTATAAGGAATCAGTGGCATGGACGGGTTATATGGCAGATGTTGCAGGTGCAACAAATACAGACTATATCGACCTTTCTAAATTAAGCTATAATATTTTACGTGAACTTTATGGCGCTGATACAACGGTGCTTAAAGCTGACTGGAATGTAAGCGATACATTACATTCTACATATAACGGAGCAAATAAGTGGGCATCCGTAGTAGCTGGCGCATTATATGAGCTTGGTTACACAGATATAGTGGATACAGATTATATTTATGTATTTTCTGATTCTGTAGGTAATGTTATTTCGTGTAATGCAGCAGGCAAGATAGCAGCAGGTTATGCGAAAGTAACATTTGACATGAATGGACATGGAGCTGCTAATGTATTTCAGGTAGTTAAGGAAGGCGCTCTTGTTGCAAAGCCTGTATCTCCGGCAGCTACAGGATATGTATTTGGCGGCTGGTACAAGGATAAAGAGTGTACAGTAAAGTGGGATTTCGATGTCGATACTGTAGCGTCGGATATTACCATTTATGCAAAGTGGGTACAGAATGCAGCGGGCACTCTGTATACACAGGATTTCAGTGATGTTACAGATGCCTCTACGGTAGCAACATCTACTAATGCACAGGCTCAGTTAGTAATTAAGAATGATGAGACTCTTGGTAATTATCTTGCATATGATTTCTCAAGCATAAGTACAAACAGCCGTGGTGCTTACATGGATTTTGCCGGACTTGATGTTTCAGAAAAAGATAAGTACATTGTAGAGTTTGATGCGGTTATTACTCCGGGTAATAATCAGACAACATATTTTACTGTAAAGGGTAAAGATTTTGCTTATATCAGTAAAAATATAAATTATGGAGCTGAGAGCGGATTTGTACTTAATCTGGTAAATGCGGGCGGCGGAAGTACTACGTATACAATGAACAAGACTCAGACAGTTACAATTCCAAGTGGTGAGTGGTGTCATTATACACTTTATGTGGATAAGACACAGGGATTGGTTTCTGCTACGATTGTTGGTGCGACTACGGGTACTGTTGCTGATAAGGTTGTAACTGCTTATGACGGTGCAGGTGATGTGGCAGGTTTCTATATGCTTGCAGGCAGATATAATCCTTATATTGCAATGGATAATATTTTAGTTCGTGAAGTTGGCGAATATGATAAGTTTGGCGAGATAGTGGCAGAAACACTTTCAAGTGTTGAGTTTACTACAGGCTTAAATATGGTTGTCAATCAGCCGGAAGAGGGTAAGGCAGTACATTATCCTATTACCATTAAGGCTAATGGAAGCTTAAATGGTGACCTTACGGATAAGGTTAGTGTTGAATGGTCAGTTGTCGGACTTGATAAGGAAGATGGATACATTTCACTTACTAAGTCTGAAGGAACAGGTGCAGGTACGGAAGGTGTGAAGCCTGACGGAACAACAGCGTACTTTAATGTAAGAAACGGTGTTTCTAATTATTATGGTTATGTTAAGGCTGTAGTAACCTATGGTGATGACAGCTATACAATTACAACTCCGTTTGCGGTAATAGGCGCAACAGGTTCTGATTCGAACCAGTTAGCTCCTGCAACAGGTTATCCTGTCAATATGGATGACTATGCAGATTCTCTTATTGGTTATGAGGGAACATCAAATGGAATCAATACTAAGGATCTTGTTCTTAATAACTGGTCTGTTTATGGTTCTAATGGTAAGAGAACAATGAAGCTTGTGAAAATCGATAATAAGAAAGCAATTGAATTTGCTTCTAATGGCGGCAGTGGCTCAACAGTAGCGGTATATCAGTGGGTTGACCAGACAAGCCAGTACGTGATTGATTTTACGGCTAAATTTACGGCAGACATGTCATTTGGTGTTTATGGAAATACACCTAACAATTCAGATAATAATCCTGAATGGACAGCTTCATTTGCATCAGGAGCACTTACTCTTGGCACAGAGACTGTAAGCGGTCTTAATACCAATGAGTGGTATCGTATTGTTGTAACAGCAGACCCTAGCGTTCAGAAGGTGGGCGTTGAGGTTTATAACAATGCAGGTGAGCTTATAGGTTCTGTTTTGGATGTTGATATGACAAATGATACAACAACTCAGAAGTACTTCTGTTTTATGGGTACATGGCCAATGTATCTTAACAGCTTTAAGGCATATCTGCCTGCATTAGAGAGCATAAGCGTTGCAGCAGGTACAGATGTGGTTAAGGTTCCGGAAGCTGGTGCTACAGCAGCAACAGTTGATTTTTCAGCTGTTCTTATGAGCAACAGCGGTGTAGTGATGACCGGTTCGGTTGAATGGTCACTTGCTGAGGAGTATGCAAATGTAGAGCTTGTTTCAACAGGCGCACAGACAGCAAGACTTATAATAAACGAGGGTGCATCAGGTACTATAACCGTAATTGCAACGAAAGATGGAAAGCAGGGCGCGGCAAGTGTTAAGCTTACGACATCTTCAAATGTAGTAGCGTTTACTAAATCAATATCTTCAATTACAATTCCTTTCACAGGTGAGGCTGCATTTGTTGGTAATTTCGTTGCAGTAACACGTGATGGTAACGGTAATGATATTAACGGTGGAACGATTACATACACCTTACTTGCTAAGGATGGTGTAACAGAGACTACTGTTAAGGGTGTAAGCTTTAAGAATGGTGTTCTTACGGTAGAAGCAGGAGCATCACCGGCAGTAGTATATGTTAAGGCAACTAACGCAGAAGGTCTTTCAACAAAGGTTAAGGTTAATATTCATGGCTTATCATTTGCGTTTGGTTCGGGTGAAGCAGCAGAAGGCTTTACACAGGTAGAGAATACTCTCTATACTGAAAAGCTTGGATATGGTTTTGCCAATAAGGATGGTTTAATCGTTAACGAAGGTAATGTAGCAGGAAATTCTGACTTTAGATTTAAGGCAAATGTTCCGAATGGTAATTATACTGTTAAGGTAGTGACATCAGCAGAGTCTTTAATTTCAGAGGTTGTTGAATCTGTGGCAGCCGTAACGGGAATTACAAAGACAGGTCAGACATTTAGCGTTGCAGTATGCGACGGTGTATTAGATTTAACATTCCCGGCAGGCGCAAAAGTAACGAGCATTGAGATTTCTCAGGCAGCGCCTAAGACAGCGCTTGAGAAGCCAATGATTTATGCAATCGGTGATTCTACAACTAAAAATAATGCATCAGGTGCTCTTTCATGGGGTAACTGTGTGACGGATGGTAAGGTAATCGTTCCGTCTGCATTCAGTGGATTTGCTAATCATGGTATGGCAGGACGAGATTCTGTTAATTATTATAACCAGGGCAGAGTTGAGGCAGTTCTTCTTGCAGTTTGCCCGGGTGATTATGTAACTGTTAATATGGGTATTAACTCTAAGGAGTCCGGTGAGGCAGGTGCTTTCTATACATTACTCAGCGAGTATTATATAGAAGGAATTATCCAGAGAGGTGGTATACCTGTAATAGTAACTGCGACACCTGATGGTCCTGTAGGCGACAGAGTTGCAACAAATTACGATTCTGCTACAGGTAAATTCACAAATAATCGTGGTAATGGTGCAAGAAATGATGTATTAAGGCAGATTGCCGCTGAAAAGGGTCTTACAATCATAGAGCTTGGCCAGTGGGGCGAGAACTGGATGAATACTCTTACGGCAGCTGATGTAACAGCATATAACAAGGCTAATGCGACAGCTTATACAACAGTTCTTGAAATGGTTCAGAGCTGGTATGTGGATCACAACCATTATAAAGAGTATCTTGGTACTAAGATTGCTGAGTATCTTCTTGGCGAATTAGAAGAGCTTACAGTTGATAAAGAAGCACATATCTGGAATTTTGAGAATGAATCAAGTCCTAACTGGGATATGACAGGAGATTTATCAGGTAATGTGACAATCGTTGAAGATTCTACAGGCAATAAGTACTTACAGCTTTATAAGAAAGAAGGCCGTACAACAACTACCACAAGAACATTTGACGATATGCCTAAGATGACTGAGGCAACCGTAGAATTTGACTGGTATTTTGGCGGTCAGACTTCAACAAGCAGGATGGGATATACAGGCTTTAAGCTTATGGCAGGCAGTGTTGACCTTATTGCTTTATACACCGGTGAGGCTCGAAGCACAGGTGATACGGCAAGCGTATTCTATACAACAGCAGGCTTTGATGCAAAGACAGAAGCAGCTGTTAAGGTTACGAACGGTAACTGGTATAAGATTAGTGCAGATTTTGATTTTGTTAAGGATACCGTAACTCTTTCAATTGACGGTAAAGAGATAGTAACAGCAGCAATTGATCCTGTTGTACAGAAGGTGGATGGTTTTGGCTTCTTAACAGTGGATCCTAATGGCAGTACCAAGGTAACTGCTACAGTAGGTATTGATAATTATACAATCAGTTATGTTGAGAAGACAGCAGAGGATGAGAAGGTTACAATCTATTCATTAGGTACTTTGGAGAATATTTCGGTTACATTAAATGAGTGGCTTGTAGGATATAAGCATCCGACAACTATTTCAGCTATACTTACCAACGGTGATACAATTGAAGTGGCAATTGATGCAGATACATGGACATGTGCGAACTTTGAAAAATATACAAAGGGTGCGTATACATGGACAGCAGATATAATTGCTCCGGCTGAGTATGCTAATGATAAGGGGCTTAAGGCATCCTATATCATGGAGTACGAAGGCAGAAAAGTATCTTCACATGACTATTACAATGATTTTACATTCGAAAGTGAATTAATTCCGCAGATTGCATGGGGTAAGGGTATGGATAGTACTTCAGGCTCCGGATATTTTACACTTTCACATGTGGTTGAAAACGGAAATGGATATCTTAGTGCTTCTGTAAGCGGTAATGGTGATCGTGGTTCGCGTCTTGATTTAACCGGCGGAATCGTTAAGGGAGCAACATTTAAGTTTGACTGGATGCCAATTAACAGTAATGGCAGTGGTAACGGACAGATTCTGTTTGTTTCTAATTCTGTATGGCATTCATACTTTGGACTTCGTTTTGATAAGGATTATAACATTACTGCATTTACAAAGAATCCTTTAGGAATGTGTTCTACAACTCAGGATGCTTTCGAAGGTGAAATAACTGCAGATGATCCTATTGTAACGGGTCTTGGCGGACAGAATAAGTGGTTTACGGTAAGTATAACATTTGATTATCTTGCACATACCGCAAGCTTGACAATTACCGATAAGGCAGCACCTGAGAATACATTTACGATGAGTGGCATTGCAATTGATCCTAAGGCAAACGGTACAAGAGCAATGGTTATCCACATGAATAAGATGGCAAACGGTGCAAGCGTTGCAATGGGTCTTGACAACATTGCAGTTGATTATGTAACATTTGGTGCAAATGATGTTACTAAGGTGACAAATCCTTCAGATGTATCAGTTTCTAAGCTTAAGTGGAATGAATTTACATTCCCTACAACAATTAAGGTAACACTGGGTGACGGTACGACGAAGGAGCTTCCGGTTATAAACTGGACAGCGGAGCCTTCATTTGATGCTAATACGGCAGGTACTTACGTATGGAAGGCAGACATTGTTTTTGGTAAGCTTACTAACTATTTTGAATTGTATCCGAGCTTTACAATGACATATACAATGCTTCCTTATCCTACATATGTATACAGCCCTACAACATTAGAGCTTTTATATGGTAACGAGTTTGAGAAAGACTTCCCTGCAAGCGTTATTGCCCATATGAGTGACGGTTCAATCACAAGAGTAGAAGTGGGTGAGTGGACGGCAATTCGTGAGTTTAATGCTGAAGAAGAAGGCATTTATGTATATGGTGCTGACATAGTTGCTAAGGAAGGCAAGTATGATGTAGTTAAAGAGATGTTAAATCCTAACGAGAATCCGGATGATCCAAGTCTGGAGAGAGAGGATTACGTATATGATGTATATTATCGTATCAGCTACTTTAAGGATGAGGATAATTACAATGGATATGCCCGTACAATGGAATATCTCGACAGAGGTGTTTATGCAGTAAAGAGTGATGATGGTGTATTTGTGTCATGGAGAATCCTTGCTACAGAATATGGCGAAGACATTGCGTTTAATGTATATCGTAATGGCAGCCTTGTAAATAAAACTCCTATTGATGATAAGACGAACTTCGTTGATAAATCAGGTAAGGCCGGAGATGTTTATACGGTTGTTATGATTATGGATGGCAAGCTTTATGAAAGTGAAGAAGTAACCGCTCTTGCTGAGAATTATATTTCAATTCCTGCACAGAAGCCGGAAGGTCTTACAGACAAGGATGGCAATGAGGTTACATATACACTTAATGATGCAAGTACGGCAGACGTTGATGGTGACGGACAGTATGAAATTGTTGTAAAATGGCTTCCTGATGATGCGTTTGACTCAGGTTCAGCAGTTTCACCGTCAGGTCCTACACTTTTTGACGTATACGAGATGGACGGAACAGCTCTTTGGAGACTTAATCTTGGTCTTGAGCTTCCTTCAGGAGCACACTTTAACCAATTCATGGTTTATGATATGGATGAAGATGGCAAGGCAGAGCTGTTTGTCAAGACATCAGATGGTACAGTATCCTACAGACCTAATGCAAATGGTTTGTTTGACATGAATGATGAGAGTACGATTGTTTCTTATATCGGAGACAAGGCGGTTACTCCTGGTTCAAATATTAATTCAAACGGACATGCTTCAGACAACTCTAACGAGTATATAACTGTATTCAATGGTATGACCGGTGAGGAAATTGATACAATTGATTACGTTAATACTACAGGAGATTATGCTGACTGGGGTAAGGAGGACGGTGGAAATCGTTCTGCACGTTACAATATTGCCATTGCATATCTTCCGGCAGATAAGGATGACAGTAATTGTACAACTACAATTCCGGCAGTATTATTTAACCGTGGTTACTATGATAAGACGACAGTTGCTGCTTATACGTTAAGAGATGGTAAGCTTTGTCTTGAATGGAACTTTGTAAAGGAGAATGGAACTGAGTATTCAGGTAAGGGTAACCATAACCTTGCAACAGGTGATATTGATAAGGATGGTTTTGATGAGCTGGTACTTGGTGCTATTGCAATTGACCATGACGGCAGTGTTCTCTGGGTAAAGAATGGTGTTGACGGTCAGGATTATGCAGGTCATGCAGATGCTATTCATCTTGCAGCAATGAATCCTGATAATAATGATTTATATGTATTTACTCCTCAGGAGAATACGGCGGCAACATATAATTATTCACTTGTTAATGCTAAGACAGGTACACGCTGGATGGCTTCCTGGTTTTCAAAGAAAGATGTAGGCCGTGGCGTTGCTGCTAACATTACCCCTAATCCGGGTTATGAGTCATGGGCAGCGGCTACAGGCAGTGGTATTTATGGATTTGACGGTTCAATTATTTCAACATCAAAGAACCTTCCATTTAACTGGGTACTTTACTGGGATGGAGATCTCCTTAGCGAGCTCGGTGACGGTAAAGGCACAGAGGGTAATGCTGTAATTTCTAAGTATAACTGGAATACAGAGGAATGTGATGTATTAGAGCAGTTTGCAGATACAAAGATGTGTAACTGGTCGAAAAATACGCCTAGCCTGACAGCAGATATACTTGGTGACTGGCGTGAAGAGGTTATTGTACGTAACGAAGATGATACTGAGCTTCGAATTTACATGACAACAATCGAAACAGATTACATGATTTATACTCTTATGCATGATCCTGTATACCGTAATTCAGTAGCAAGCCAGAACTCATCATATAACCAGCCTTCACATGTAGGTATTTACCTTGGTGAGGATCAGAGAGATGTAGTTCTTAACATGCAGCTTGATAAAGCTAACGTAGTATATGCATCATCGGATGAAGCAGATGATGTTAAGGACATAATCAACAGCTCTACAGCAGAGAATATTATTGACAATGTCGCTAATGTCGGCCTTGATAAGGTTGCAGATGCAATGCAGAATGACAATGAGGTACTGGATAAGGTAAGTAAGATTGAGAACAGCTTTGTTGAAAGCAAAGGCATTGAGATATTAGATGTTGTAGTAAATCATCCTACTATTAAGGCAGAAGATATCAAGACTATTGTAGGTATCGGTCTTAATGCAAAGGAAAATGACAGCACTGCAGGTATTAAGATTAATAAGGTTTCTAAGGCTGATGAGAAGCCGGTTGATAATAAGAAGTATGATACCTATGTTCAGCTTGATATCACGCTTGAGATTAATGCAGAAGCCAAAGAAGGCGATCTTGAGGTACCTGTTATAATTACAATGAAGCTTCCAAACAAGTTAAGAAGTGTTGGTCTTTACATTTTGCATTATCATGGTGATGATGTGGAGGTAATTAAACCGGTAGTTAATGCCGATGGTACGATTACATTTGCAGTAACAGGCTTTAGTACATTTGTATTTGCCAATACGGCAGTAACTGTTCCGGATGATGATGACGATTACGACGACACATATTACGATGATGACACAGCAGACAGCTGGAATGTTAAGACAGGCTGGCAGAAGATTAATGGAAAGTGGTATTACATTAATAAGGATGGAAGCGTGGCTACAGGATGGGTACAGTCGCCTGCATCAGGTCTTTGGTATTACATGGATAAGACAAACGGCGATATGCTTTCTAATGGCTGGTTCTGCGATCCTGCATCGGGTCTTTGGTATTATCTTGATGCAAATGGTGCAATGTGTACTAACTGGATATTCGTTGATAATGCATGGTATCTTTTAGATATGGATGGCGCAATGTGTACAGGCTGGAACATTGTTAATGGCAAGTGGTATTATATTGGCATGAGTGGTGCAATGTTAACAGGCTGGCAGGAAGTTGGCGGCAAGCTCTACTATATGGTAGAGAGTGGTGAGTGCCTCATGAGCACAACAACACCTGATGGACATAAGGTTGATGAAAACGGCGCAAGAATAGACTAATTTAATGATTACTGTGTGCTAAGTAAGAGGCGGGATTTTTCCCGCCTCTTTACATTTGGAAATAAATAGTGTATTATTAGTATAAGGATAATCCTGATTGAGGTGAGAAAATTGTCATTTGGTAATGTATCAGCAGCACAGGCGGCAGCAGCAGGTGCATCGGGTGTGTATTCAGAAGGGGTTAATGTATCTAAAATGCAGGAAGAGACATCAGTTCTTCCTAAAAAGAATAATATGGAACAGTTAACTGAAGTTGTCGAAGCAGGCATGAATATTGATAAGACACTTAAAAGTTTTATCATGGATGCGCTTAAGGCAGCCGGGCTTCAGATAAATGAACGTATGACAGAGTTGGTTAAAGCATTACTTGACAGGCAGCAGCCTGTTGACAAGAATACACTTATGGTGTATAACCGTCTGTTGGTACAAAATCCGGGGGTCAGCCCGGAGACTATTATTGCCATGCACAAGAATGGTTTGAATATAACCAAAGCTTCAGTAGAACAGTTTGAAGCCTGTAAGAATAATGATAATGATATTTTTAGAAATATAGATGATGCTGCGCACAGTATAGGCGGACTTGTTAAAGAATTAGTAAGTGCTGATTCCGGTAAGGCGGTCGGTCTGCTTGACAGCCTTGCAAGGTTTGTTGATAACATGACTGCATCTTCGGCTACAGATGCTGTTGATGCGGCAGCGGCAGCTGTAGATGCTGCTTATATTGTTAAGGAATGGCAGCAGATGACAGATGACACTACTGCTTATGATGTAAAAGTACAGAAGGATATACCGGATATACCGGATTATAAAGATAATACCATTAATGAGCTTCTTAATGAGTATGAAAGTGAAATTTCCGGTAGTATCAGCGTAAATATGAATGAAGGCAATTTATTTAAAAAGCTGGCTCTTGTGCTTAAAGAGCTTCCTGAGGACAGGGCTTTAGAGCTTGCAGACAGGCTTGATACGGAGAAGTTTGCCAGACTTGCCCAAAAAGAGCTTAAGGAGGTGCTTTTCCTTAAACCGGAGGAAGTCACAGATAAGAAGGTGCTTGCCGGATATTATAGAAAGCTGGAAGCATCAGTTGACGGGTTCCTTAATTCGGCTAAGGAGCTTGGTACCAGTGTAAACAATTCTTTGCTTGTGAAAACATTTGATAATATATCGGACAATGTATTATTTATGAATCAGGTCAATGAATACATGCCTTATGTACAGCTGCCGCTTAAGCTTCTGAAAAAAGAGGCACACGGTGAATTTTATGTTATGAAGCGCAGCAGCAGACAGCAGACAGGGCAGGATGAAACACTTACAGCTTTTCTTCGCCTTAGTATGGAACAGCTAGGAGAGCTTGATGTTATGGTTAAGCTTAAAGATACTGCGCTTGATGTAGATTTTAAAGCAGAGAAAACATCAGTTATTGGATTTATAGAAGAGAATCTCTCAATACTTGAGGACAGACTTCGTGAAAAAGGGTATGTAGCGGCCATGAGAGTTGGCGGGAAAGAAAAAGAGTTTGACTTTGAAAAGGATTTTCTTGAGGCGGACAGCAATGATGGGACAATAGGCAGGTATTCTTTTGACATGAAGATATAGGAGAGTGAATGGTAATATGAAAAAGCAGGACAACAGGACGGCAGTTGCACTTTCTTATGAGAAAGGGAATGCGGCACCGGTTGTAGTGGCATCCGGTGAAGGGTATCTTGCAGAAAAGATTGTTAAAACGGCAGAGGAAGCATCAGTACCGGTCTACAAGGATGTAAAGCTTGCAAAATCACTTTCGAACATTGATATAGGCGAAGAAATACCGCCGGAGCTTTATGCCGCAGTTGCGGAGATACTTCTTTTCGTTACGGACCTTGATAAGCTTAAGTCAAAGATATAAGGAGGATGGGGGTGAGAGAATATTATAAGGGGATTAATAAGAGAAGGCTTGGAAGTGCAAATGAGAGCAGAGCGGTAAGCTTTCTTGAAAGTGAAGGCTACGATATAATAGAGCGCAATTTCAGGTGCAGACAGGGTGAGATTGATATAATTGCCACAGATGGGGGTATACTTTGCTTTATAGAGGTGAAGTTTCGTTCAAATGTTTATGCAGGAAGCCCGGGTGAAGCCATTGATTTAAAAAAACAAAAGACAATTTATAAGGTTGCGGAATACTACCTTTATAAAAATAAAACAGATTATGATACTCCATGTAGATTTGATGCGGTAATAATGGTTGGAGATAGTATAGAGCTTATAAAAGATGCTTTTTGGGGAGCCGGCTTTTGAAAAATGCTTGTCCAAAGTACTTTTATATGGTAAACTAGGAATGGATTTGTGAGTTACAGGAAAGAGAGATAATTATGAAGAAATACAGACATATAATAAGCAAGGTTCTTCCGGATTCCATTGCAGAAGAGATGGAGCTTTGTCCGGGGGATGAGCTTTTGTCAATAAATGACCAGGAGATAGAAGATGTATTTGATTACAGATTTTTGATAAATGATACCTATCTTGAAGTGCTGATAAGAAAGCCTGATGGTGAAGAATGGGTTCTTGATATAGATAAGGATTATGATGAGGACCTTGGCATTGAATTTGAGAATGGTCTTATGGATGATTACCGTTCATGTCATAATAAGTGCATATTCTGCTTTATTGACCAGATGCCGCCGGGTATGAGAGAGACACTTTACTTTAAGGATGATGATTCCAGACTTTCATTTTTGCAGGGCAACTATGTAACACTTACGAATATGAAGGATAAGGATATTAACCGTATTATAAGATATCATCTTGCACCGATTAATATTTCAGTTCAGACTACTAATCCTGAACTTAGATGTAAGATGCTTAATAACCGTTTTGCAGGCGAGGCACTTAAGAAGATAGACATGCTTTATGAAGCAGGTATTGAGATGAATGGCCAGATAGTGCTTTGCAAGGGGGTCAATGACAAAGAAGAGCTTGAAAGAAGTATAAGTGACCTTTCAAAGTATGCACCGCATATGCAGAGTGTATCCGTGGTTCCGGTAGGACTTAGCAAGTACCGCGAAGGTCTTTATCCGCTTCTGCCTTTTACAAAGGAGGATGCCATAGAGGTTATAGACTGTATTGAAAAATGGCAGAAGAAGCTTTATAAAAAGCATGGAATACATTTTATACATGCCTCGGATGAGTGGTATCTGCTTGCAGACAGAGAGCTTCCAAAAGCAGAAAGCTATGATGGTTATATCCAGCTTGAGAATGGTGTGGGTATGATGCGCCTTATGATGGAAGAGGTGGATGAGGCTCTTAAGTGCGTTAAGGGTGATGACAGAAGTCATGAGATTTCACTTGCCACAGGAAAGCTTGCGGCACCTCTTATGAGAGATATAGCAGGAAAGGTTATGAAGCTTTATCCGAATGTAAAGATTCATGTTTACGATATCCGCAATGATTTCTTTGGAGAGAATATAACGGTTGCGGGGCTTGTGACAGGTCAAGATCTTATTGCACAGCTTAAGACCGAGAAGCTTGGCGAATGTCTCCTTCTTCCGTCAGTTATGCTTAAGGCGGATGAAGATATATTTTTGGATGATATAACGCTTAAGGAGGTCGAAGAGGCTTTAGAGGTAAAGGTTAATATTGTAAAAAGCGTTGGTCAGGATTTGATTGATGCGATGCTAAGACAGGATACTCCGGGGAAGGAGTTAAGAGATGGAGGACGTTACGAATTATGAGTAAACCGATTGTTGCTATAGTAGGAAGACCTAATGTAGGTAAATCTACATTGTTTAATGCGCTTGCAGGAGAGATGATATCTATAGTTAAAGATACGCCCGGTGTTACGAGGGACCGTATATATGTAGATGTGAGCTGGCTTAATTATAATTTTACCATGGTAGATACAGGCGGTATTGAGCCGGAGTCGAAGGATATTATTATATCACAGATGCGTGAGCAGGCACAGATAGCCATTGATACGGCAGATGTAATCATTTTTATGACGGATGTTAAGCAGGGACTTTTAGATGCAGATTCGAAGGTGGCAGATATGCTTCGCCGTTCACATAAGCCGGTAATCCTTGTTGTTAATAAGGTTGATAATTTTGATAAATATATGGCAGATGTATATGAGTTTTATAACCTTGGTATCGGTGAGCCGCATCCGATTTCTGCTGCATCAAGGCTTGGGCTTGGTGATATGCTTGATGAGGTTGTTAAGCATTTCCCGGATGATAAGGATATATCGGCGGAAGATGACAGACCACGCGTAGCCATTGTTGGAAAGCCTAATGTAGGCAAGTCTTCGATTATCAATAAGCTTCTTGGTGAGAATCGTGTCATTGTATCAGATATTGCAGGTACAACGAGAGATGCCGTGGATACACCGGTAATAAGAGACGGCAGGGAGTATGTGTTTATTGATACGGCAGGACTTAGAAGAAAGAGTAAGATTAAAGAAGAATTAGAGCGTTACAGTATCATAAGAACTGTTTCTGCGGTTGAAAGAGCTGACATTGTCGTGCTTGTAATAGATGCCAAGGAAGGTGTAACCGAGCAGGATGCAAAGATTGCAGGTATAGCGCATGAGCGCGGCAAGGGTATGATAGTAGCCGTTAATAAATGGGATGCCATCGAGAAGGATGACAAGACCATTTACGAGTATACTAATAAGCTTAAGGAGATTCTTTCATTCATTCCTTATGCTGAATATCTTTTCATATCGGCAAAGACAGGACAGAGACTTAATAAACTCTTTGAAGTTATTGATGTTGTTATTGAGAATCATTCATTAAGAGTAGGTACGGGCGTGCTTAATGAAATTTTCATGGAAGCAATAGCCATGCAGCAGCCACCGTCAGACAAGGGTAAGAGGCTTAAGCTTTTCTATATTACCCAGGTTTCAGTAAAACCACCGACATTTGTAATATTTGTCAATGATAAGGAACTTATGCATTTCTCATATACCAGATATATTGAGAATAAGATAAGGGAAGCCTTTGGCTTTGCGGGAACACCGCTTAGATTCATTATTCGTGAGAGGTCGGAAAAATAAAATGGAACGCTTGATATGTGTATTAATCGGTTATGTGTTTGGTTTATTCCAGACAGGTTATATTTACGGTAAGTTAAATAAGATTGATATAAGACAGTATGGAAGCGGCAATGCGGGAACCACTAATGCACTCAGGGTAATGGGGAAAAAGGCAGGACTGGTTACACTTCTTGGAGACTGCATAAAAGCAATACTTGCATGTGTGGTGGCTGCACTTATATTCCGCGATTCGGAGCTTCCGGGAAAGCTTTTGGCACTTTACGGCGGACTTGGTGCGGTGCTCGGACATAACTTTCCATTTTATCTTAAGTTTAAGGGCGGCAAGGGAATAGCGGCAACGGCAGGCATTCTTATAGCCTTTGACATAAGAATAGGCGTTATAATGCTGATAGTTTTTTCAACAACATTATTTATAAGCAGATATGTATCACTTTCGTCAATGGTTATGATGGCAAGCTTTTTTGTGGTAACTGTTATATTTGGTAAATGCGGCCTGCTTTATGATGCACCGGATGCAGTGCTTTGTGAGGCATATATCATTACATTTCTGATGGCAGTTATGGCATTTGTAAGGCATCGCCAGAATATAGTAAGATTAAAGAACGGTAACGAAAATAAATTCAGTCTTAAGAAAAAGGCAGAGAAGACAGCCTGAGTTTGGAGGGTTTTATGGCAAATATAAGTATTTTAGGTGCGGGCAGCTGGGGAACGGCGCTTGCAGTGTTACTTCATAATAACGGACATAATGTAACTGTGTGGTCAGCAGTTTTGGCAGAGGTTCAGATGCTTAAAAATGACAGGCAGCTTGCTTCACTCCCGGGAGTTGTACTTGATGACAGCGTGGAAATTACTGATAATTTGGAGAGTGCCATGAAGGATAAGGATATTCTTGTCCTTGCGGTAGCATCCTCATACATACGTGCCACGGCAAAGCGCATGAAAGAATATATAAAAGAAGGCCAGATTGTTGTAAATGTTGCAAAGGGTGTGGAAGAGGATACTCTTTTTACAATGAGTGAGGTTATAAAGTCAGAGCTTTGTCAGGCTGCTGATGTGGCGGTGCTTTCAGGGCCAAGTCACGCTGAAGAGGTCGGCAGGGGAATACCTACTACCATAGTTGTGGGTGCTTCCACAAGAAAAACAGCCGAATACATACAGCAGAATTTTATGAGCCCGGTATTCAGGGTGTATACAAGTCCTGATATTAAGGGTATTGAGCTTGGTGCGGCGCTTAAGAATGTAATTGCGCTTGCAGCGGGTATTGCAGACGGTCTCGGATATGGGGATAATACCAAGGCGGCACTTATTACAAGAGGAATTGCTGAGATTACAAGACTTGGTATAAAAATGGGCTGCAAAGCAGAGACTTTTTGCGGACTTTCAGGCATTGGTGACCTTATAGTTACATGTGCGAGCATGCACAGCCGAAATAGGAGAGCAGGAATTTTGCTTGGTAAGGGAATGCCGCTTGATGAGGTGATAAAGGAAGTTAAGATGGTGGTAGAGGGCGTATATTCAGCCAAAGCAGCACTTAAGCTTTCTAAAATGTATGATGTGGATATGCCTATTATTGAGCAGATTAATAAAGTGCTTTTTGAAAACAAGTCAGCAGCAGAAGCAGTTAAGGAGCTTATGCTTCGTGACAGCAGGGATGAAGGCAACGATACAGTGTGGTAAAGCAAGTTTTTGATATGAACGGCAAAAGAGAATGTTGCGAAGATAGCCGCTTTTACTGTGGCAGCGGTTGTCTTCGCAAATTTTTTATTTTTAGAATAAATATTTCTCCAGTGCATAAGCCACGCCCTCGTCATTGTTGGAGAGCGTGATAAAATCAGCAGCCCTTTTTGTCGCTTCGTGTGCATTTCCCATGGCTACGCCGAGCCCGGCATATTCAAGCATTTCGATATCGTTGCAGTTATCTCCAAAAGCAATGATTTCTTCTGGTTTGATTCCATAATTCTTTGCAATTCGTTCTATTGCAAGTCCCTTTGATACTTTAGAATTAAAAAATTCAAGATATTCAGGTGTGGAAGGACAGAAAGTTACGTCTACAGGAAGCTTTCCTTGAAGCTCATTCTGAAAAAGCAGAGTTCTTTCGGGTGTGTCGTATACTAGAATTTTGGTTATTCCCCTGTTAAGCAGCATTTCTTCATCACTGCAAAGAAGTGGTTCAGTCATAACATTGATTTTGTATTTTGCGGCCCGTTTGTTTAATTTGTTGACATAAAGCTTATTGCCTGACCATATACATGCAGTAGTATCGTAGAATTTTACATATTTTAGAACTTCGCGGGCAGCAGTATCCGAAAGCCCCTGCTCAAAAAATATGTTATCATTACTGTCAAGAATCATGGCACCGTTGTAAGCGATAATGTGTGCGCTGCTGTCAAGGATATCCCTGTATTTAAAGACTGCCTGCGGAGGCCTGCCTGTTGAAAAAGCAAAAACGATTCCTTCATTTATGGCACGCTTTATAAGCGTAAGTGTTTTGGGTGGTATATTCTTCTTGTCGTCAAGTAAAGTGCCATCCATATCGGCGGCTATCATTTTATATTTCATAATGTCTCCTTGTGTGAAATGTAAAGTTTGTGAATCTTGAATGCGCATGGCTTAACTGTTTAATCATTTTAGCATAAAAAAAGTGGAATGTCTATAAATCATATGACATATAATTTTATCAGGGTAACAGTTCAGCCATGACCCGGTAAACAGTATGCTTATGCGTTGGTTTAACTGTTATCAGGAGCAGAGGGAGGTTTTTGTATGGAGAGAAATAATGCGAATACCTATGATCTTTACCGCGACATTAATGAACGTTGTGGTGGTGAGGTTTATATCGGGGTCGTGGGGCCGGTCAGGACGGGAAAGTCTACATTTATAAAACGCTTTATGGACTTAGAAGTACTTCCGGCAATAGAAGACATACATAGCAGGGAACGGGCAAAAGATGAACTTCCGCAGTCGGCAACCGGAAAAACTATTATGACAACAGAACCCAAATTTATTCCTAAGGAAGCCGTAGATATTAAAATAACAGATGATATAAAGATTAAGACACGTTTGATTGACTGTGTCGGGTTTATGGTGGATGGAGCGGTGGGGCATATTGAAAATAATGTTGAACGTATGGTAAAAACACCATGGTTTGATTATGAAATTCCGTTTACACAGGCGGCTGAGATAGGCACCAAAAAGGTTATAAGAGACCATTCAACGATAGGCATTGTTGTAACGACGGATGGAAGCGTTACAGAGCAGCTTGCAAGGGAAAACTATGTTAATGCAGAGGAAAGGTCGGTGCTTGAGCTTAAGAAAATAGGTAAACCATTTATAATTGTGCTTAATTCAAAAAAACCGTATGCAGAGGAGGCTGTAAGACTTGCCGGCGAACTTTCGGAAAAATATAAGG